>JAGUUF010000287.1 GCA_020063545.1 Cytophagales bacterium | reverse complement strand
GTTTATTTTTGTTTAAAATTAAACACCATGTTACGAAAGGCGATTTTTATTTTGATAAGCGGTTTGCTTCTATATGCCTGCACTTCGGTTGCGGTTACCGGCCGTAAGCAACTCAGCCTGATATCAAATGCTGAAATCATTCCGATGGCCAGCCAGCAATACCAGGAAGTGATCAGGCAAGGCCCGCTCTCGAAGGATCAGCAACAGACTGAGTTGGTAAGGCGGGTAGGGGTAAATATCCAGAAAGCGGTTGAGCAATACATGGCCGAAAAAAACCTGACCGCTGAGTTGGCCGGCTTTGCATGGGAGTTTAACCTGATAGATGATCCTAAAACCGTAAATGCATGGTGTATGCCGGGCGGCAAAGTAGCCTTTTATACCGGCATTATGCCGATTTGCAAAGATGAATTAGGCGTGGCGGTTGTGATGGGGCACGAGGTGGCCCATGCCATTGCCAACCATGGCCGCGAACGGATGAGCCAGCAACTTATGGCACAGTATGGTCTGGGCACATTGGGTGCACTGATGGGACAAAACCCGACTGCCGGTAAAGATTTATTACTTCAGGCTATAGGTGCAGGCACAAATATCGGCATGTTAAAATTCAGCCGGCAACACGAATCGGAAGCCGACCACATCGGGTTGATTTTTATGGCGATGGCCGGATACGATCCAAACGAAGCGCCAAAGTTCTGGGAACGGATGTCGGAACTCAGCGGAGGGCAGCAACCCCCGGAGTTTCTTTCAACCCATCCATCGCACGAGACCCGTGTTAAAGACCTGCAGGGATGGATACCGGAGGCAATGAAATACTATAAAAAGTGAAATAGAGAAAAGATCAATCTTCAACGTTGAACCTTGAACCGAATAACTAATTGATATGAAGGCTGCCGTGAAGGTGTTGCTCGCTTTACTGGCTACTGCGGGTATTGCCTGTGGGCAAAACCTTAGTGGAGCCTGGAAACTGGTAACGCAAAATGGCCAACCGTTTGCCGATGAATGTATAAAAATCTACAGCCCATCGTATTTCATGTTCAGTATGTATGACACGCAGGGAAAGTTCGTTAAAGCCGGTGGCGGAAACTACACACTGGCCGGCAAGCACTACACAGAGGTGCCCGATTTTTATACAACCGACAGTACGCGTGTACGCCAGCCCGTTACGTATTCTTTCTCCATGCGTAATGATGAGTTAACCCTTGAAGCTTCCATGCACGGAACAACGTTGAAGGAAACCTGGAAGAAAGTTGATGACGGCCATACTCCGTTATCGGGGGCGTGGCGTTTCGGTGCGCGGGTTGACGATACCGGAGTTGCCGGTGAGCGCAGGGGGGGTGCCTCACCCCGACAGACAATCAAAATTCTTTCTGGCAAATACTTTCAGTGGGCAGCGTTTAATTTCGAAACCCGGCAGTTTATGGGAACAGGCGGGGGAGAATACCACATTCAGGATGGAAAATACACCGAGACTATCCATTTCTTCTCCCGCGATAATTCACGGGCCGGTTTGGCACTTACGTTTGATTGCCGCCTGGATGGTTCGGATTGGTACCATAAAGGAAAAGGCACCACCGGCAATCCGGTAAGCGAAGTGTGGGAAAAGATCAAGTAGATTATTTCCTGAATCCGGTAAGCTTAATTTCAGTGAGCTTGCGTTTGGTATCCAGCGGGAAATCGCCATTCATCATCCAATCGTAATACGAGGGTTCATCGCGCAGCACATCCAAAACCTTTTTGCCTTTGTGTTTGCCGAAGTTAAAAAAGGCTTCACCGTGCTTATTCTTAATCATGCGCCCGGCCAGGTCAACCAAATCAGAAGTGGTGAGTTGCGCCAGCGCCTCCATATCGTTCTTTATCTCCCCGATTTTTTTGCCCATGCCATCGGTTACGGGCTGGTTAGCGTAGCGTTCAACCTGTGCCAGCAACACTTCCATAGAAGCCTCTGTATCCGCTTCAGCGGTATGCGAATCGGTTAATTGTTTATTCAGGTAGAACTGGTAGGCTGCCCCCAGCGTTCGTTTTTCCATCAGGTGGTAGATGCGCTGCGAATCAATAATTTTTTTACGGCTGTAATCAAACTCCACGCCTGCTCGCAGAAATTCTTCTACGAGGATCGGAATATCAAATTTTAAAATGTTAAAGCCCGCCAGGTCGGCCCCTTCAAAAAAGCGGGCATACTCTTTGGCTACTTCTTTAAATGTTGGCTTGTCGTTCACATCGGCATCTGTCAGTCCGTGTATAGCGGCCGCTTCGGCAGGTATCGGAATGGTGGGATTCAGAATATTCGATTTACGCAAAACTTCCCCGGCTGGGGTAAGTTTAATCACTGCAATCTCGATTATCCGATCCTGTACAATGTTTGTTCCGGTTGTTTCCAGGTCGAAAAAGCAAAGCGGGTTCCGCAGGTTAAGTTTCATGCAGGTTTGATTCAGAAAGAAAAGTGCTGAATGGCCTCATAGAATTTATCAGCCGGCACGCCAATTCGTTTTAACAATTCCATAGCTCCGCTCATGCTTTCAAAATTCTGGGTGCCGTAAACCTGTACCGGGATTTTGTTTTTTCCTGTAACAATAAAATGGTTGCCCTGCTCGGAAGTATGCGGATGTATTTTGTATGGGATGCTTAATACATCGGCACGCTGTTTTGCCCCAACTACGGTTGCCAGCGTATTGTTTTCGCAGTAAAAGAGCAGGCCGCCCTTGGGTGTTCTGTCGCCAAATTCATCGAATTGCTTGACGTACTCTTCTTCGCTGGAGAATAAATTGGTTTTGTCCCAGTTGATGCTGCAAATCAGTCCGATATGATGGTTATAGTGGAGAAACCCGGCACGGTTATCCAGTGGCCCGGGGCTTTCATCGCCCTCAATAATAATAATGGGTGCGTCCGTAAGTTGTACGGTTCCATCAAGCCATTTCAGCGGCCGGTTAATGATATAATCGAAGGGGCGGTTAGCGTACTTTAGCGTAAAAAGTACCATGGCCGTTAACCCCGCTTTTCCGCGGCTGCCGGCAACAACAATGCGCTGCTTGTCTGTAGCCAATAGGTATACGAATTCGGGATACGTATAAACAGGTATGCCTGCTTTCCGCGCTGCCTCCAGTTCAGGATTGTTTTTTTCGGTAACCGGGCCGGCTACAACCGTGGTTATTCCCCTGTGGATTTTTTCAGGAAACCAACCCGGGCCTGAAGGTAAAAGTCCATGCTTCAGTAACTCTTCGCGAACGGGCGCTTCAAGGGTAATATCCGAGCCGGTGACCGAAAACCCTTTTTTCTTCAAGGCAATTGCCAGATTGAGCAGGGTGGTATCGCCAATGCCAATGAAGTGAACTGACCGGGTTGCTGACATGAACCGTATTTTGCAGAAAAATACTACAAAAACTGAATAGTCAGGTACACGCTTGAAACATTGTCACAGCCTGTCAGCAGCCGGAGTTTATCTTGGTCCGGCACACTGTGAACAACTTGTTAATCACCTTGTGGATGATTGGCAGCACAGTGTGGAACGATTGTCGTTAACCCAAGTACCTCTTTGCTTACGTTTGTCAACTTAATAAGCAACATGTACAACAACCACTTGTAATGGAGCAAGGCCGATCAACACCGTTACGGACAGGAAGCAAAGCCCTCGCTGCGGGTAAAAGCAAACTATTGGTTCGCGATATTTCCGAAAGCCTGGGCAAGCTGCCCCCGCAGGCGCTTGATTTGGAAGAAGCTGTGTTAGGCGCGCTGATGCTTGAAAAAGGCGCGCTTAACGCAGTTGTTGAATTTTTAAAGCCCGAACACTTTTATTCTGAGCAGCACCAGGAGATTTACCGTGCCATCATCGAACTATTCAAGAGTTCCGAGCCGGTGGATATGCGTACCGTGGTTAACCAGTTGCGCAAGGAGGGAAAAATTGAACTGGTGGGTGGTGCGTACTATATCGCTGAACTTACATCAAAAGTCAGTTCAGGCGCCAACATCGAGTACCATGCCCGGGTGGTTATTGAAATGGCCATCAAGCGAAACCTGATCCAGATTGCCTCGCAGGTTCACCACGATGCGTACGAAGACACCACCGATGTTTTTGAACTGCTCGACAAAACCGAGCAATCCATCTTTGAAATATCCGACAGCAACCTGCGCAAGAATTACGACAACATGCGCAACCTGATGTACCGGGCCATCTCCGAATTACAGAAACTGAAAGAACACAAAGACGGCCTTACCGGGGTGCCTTCCGGCTTTTCGGCACTCGACCGACTGACATCGGGCTGGCAGAATTCAGACCTAATAATTATTGCAGCAAGACCCGGGATGGGAAAATGTTTGGGTAAAGGCACTAAGGTATTGATGTATGATGGCTCCCTTAAAAACGTAGAAGATGTTGACGTTGGTGAATTGCTGATGGGCGATGATTCCACACCGAGGCGTGTGCTCTCTCTTGCCCGGGGCAGGGAACGCATGTACTGGGTACATCAAAATCATGGAATTTCTTACCGTGTAAACGAGTCGCATATCCTTTCGCTTAAGCGGAGCAGGAATGAAGGAAAGCATAAACATGGTGAGGTGTTCAACATTTCAGTTAAAGACTATCTTCAGAAATCCGAAAAGTTTAAATCCAATTATAAGGGCTATAAAGTTGAGGTTCAGTTTGAAGAGAAATCCCTTCCGTTGCCGGCTTACATGGTTGGACTTTGGCTGGGCGATGGTCATTCGTACAGTTCCCGTATAACCACTACCGATCAGGAAGTGATTGACTACTTAGGCGCCTATGCGGATGAACAGAATCTTGTTTTGAAAATCTATCAACAAGAAGGTAAGACGGCCAATTATGCTGTTACAAAAGGCCAACGCGGAGGGCAAAAATTTTATTCGGTTCAGGGAGAACTGCAAAAGCTAGAGGTTATTCAAAACAAGCATATTCCTCAGGAGTACATGGTAAATTCCAGGGAGAATCGTCTTGAACTTTTGGCCGGTTTACTGGATTCAGACGGTCATTACGATGAGAAGTATCATGTTTTTGAAATCACACAGAAAAACGAATTGCTTGCACGACAGGTAAAATTTTTATGTGATACCTTAGGATTCAAAACCTCATTCAGATCAAAACGTGCGACAATTGCCGGTACCTCAGTTGATACGAAAGTTTTCAGGATACGCATTTCAGGAAACATTGAAGAAATTCCCGTTAAGGTTGAGCGGAAGAAGCCGCGCAAACGAAAATCTGGTTCAGCCTGGAGGCAAACGGGCATAACTGTTGAGTACGACAAAGTTGATGATTATTACGGTTTTGAGATTGACGGCAACCGGTTGTTTTTACTGGAAGACATGACCGTAACACACAATACTGCTTTTGTTGTATCGGCCATGCGCAATGCCGCAGTTGATTTTAAGCGGCCGGTAGCCATTTTCTCACTGGAGATGGCTTCCGTGCAACTGGTTAACCGGATGATTTCGGCTGAAGCCGAACTGGAGGGCGAAAAGATACGCAAAGGCCAGCTGGCCGATTTTGAATGGCAGCAGCTTGTTCATAAAACCAATAAACTTTCGGCAGCACCCATTTTCATTGATGACACGCCCGCACTCACCATCCTGGAACTGCGCGCCAAATGCCGAAGGCTGAAAGCTGAACATGGCGTTCAGTTGATTATTGTCGACTACCTGCAACTGATGCGGGGCGATACAGGCGGAAACCGCGAACAGGAAATCGCCTCCATCTCCCGTGCACTAAAAGGAATTGCCAAAGAATTGAATGTTCCGGTTATTGCCCTATCGCAGTTAAGCCGGGGTGTTGAAACAAGGGGCGGTGATAAAAGGCCGCAGCTTTCCGACTTGCGTGAATCGGGTTCAATTGAACAGGATGCCGACCTGGTAATCTTCCTGTACCGGCCTGAATACTACAAGATAACCGTTGATGAAGAGGGCATGTCAACCGTGGGTCAGGGTGAAGTGATCATCGCCAAGCACCGCAACGGCCAGACGGGCTCGGTTAAACTCAGGTTTATAGGTAAATACACCAAGTTCACCGATTACGATGCGCCACCCGCGGAGCGCTCCTTTGGTATGATTACCCGCGAGAGCCGCCTGAACCAGATACGCCCTGAAGACGAACCGCCACCGCCATCGAACGAGGGCGATATGCCGTTCTGATGCGGTACAAGACGCAGGTTACCTGGTGAGTATGACGATTCGGTCAACTCAACTCTCAAGTTGTTGTTTCGCTTCGTTCAGTTCGCGCAGGGTGCTGTAATCCTTCAGGCGTGTGGCCAGGGCAATACCTTTTTCAAGTAAACCGATCGCCTCTGCAACTTTTCCCATCTCCGCCTGCAGCATGGCGGCCATGTAATAAGCCGGAAGGTAATCGGGGTGCCTGCTAATTAGTTCGCTAAACAATTCCGCAGCCTTTGCTGGTTCAGTTTTCCGGTATTCCAGCGCCAATGCATACTGGGTAAAGGCATCGTCAGGGTCTTCTTCAAGGAAGCGGAGCAGTTGCTGAATGCGGCTGGTGCTGGTCAATATTTTGGTTTTTTGATGTGCCAAATTTCGGATTTTATGCTTTATCTTGAGGCCCGTTTAATTCATTATTTTATACCTGCATTACGTTTACCCGATGAAAATCCTTGTTTGCATTTCGCACGTTCCCGATACCACTTCCAAAATCAATTTCACCGATAACAATACACGGTTTGATGCCAACGGGGTTCAGTTTATCATTGGCCCGTATGATGATTACGCGCTTGCCCGTGCAGTAGAACTCAAAGAAACTTCCGGTGCCACCGTAACGGTACTTAATGTGGGCCCTGCCGATACGGAACCAACCCTGCGAAAAGCTTTGGCCATCGGGGCGGATGATGCCGTACGGATTAATGCCGAACCAACCGATTCGTTTTTTGTGGCCCGGCAAATAGCCGAGCACGCAAAGGCAGTTGGCTATGATTTAATCCTCATGGGACGGGAGTCCATCGATTACAACGGAGGAGCAGTACACGGAATCGTGGGCGAACTGCTGGGCATTCCATCGGTATCACCCGTGATGAAACTGGACATTGAAGGCAATAAAGCAAAACTGGCTCGCGAAATTGAAGGCGGCAAAGAATACCTGGAGGTAAATCTTCCGTTTGTTGCCGGGTGCCAGGAGCCTATTGCCGAATGGAAGATTCCGAACATGCGCGGCATCATGTCGGCCCGAACCAAACCGTTGAAGGTTGTGGAGCCCGTTAGTGTTGACAGCGGTATTAAATTGAAACAGTTTGAATTGCCGCCACCCAAGGGTGCGGTTAAAATGATTCCGGCCGATAATGTGCAGGAACTTGTAAGCTTATTGAAGAACGAAGCGAAGGTATTGTAAAAGAAATCTTGAACCTTGAAATATGAAAATCCTGGTATTTGTTGAATGTGCTGATGGAAACGTGAAAAAGAATTCGCTTGAGGCGGTAGCCTTTGCGCACACCATGGGCGGCCCGGTTACCGCACTGGCGTTGGGAAGCGCGGCTCAGGTTGAACTTGAAGCACTTGGAAAATACGGTGCAACAAAAGTGCTGCACGCGGCTGATGCCAGGTTGAACCAGGGAATTATCCAGGCATATGCATCGGTTATTGCCAAAGCCTTTCAGGATGAAGGTTCCGATGTACTCGTGCTGGCCGATTCATCGCTGGGCACACCGGTTGCTGCGCGAGTGGCTGCAAGAGTGGATGCAAGCCTGGCCTCCAATGTAGTGGAACTACCGAACATGTCGGCCGGCTTTGTTGTGAAGCGCAGCATTTATACAGGCAAAGCTTTTGCACGGGTTGAATTAACAAAACCAAAAAAGGTTATCGGTATAAAGAAGAATGCTGCCGAAGTGAAAGAAGTTGGATCAAACTGCCCGGTAACGCCATATCCGGTTACGCTTGCCGATGCGGATTTTGCTACCGCCATCACATCATCCGAAAAAGCAACCGGAGAAGTATTGTTGCCGGAAGCCAATATTGTGGTTTCGGGCGGAAGGGGCATGAAGGGACCAGAACACTGGGGCATGCTGGAAGAATTGGCCAAAACGCTGCATGCCGCTACCGGGTGCAGCAAACCGGTTTCCGACATGGGGTGGCGGCCGCACCATGAGCACGTAGGCCAAACCGGGGTTAAAGTAGCTCCTCAATTATATATTGCCGTAGGTATTTCGGGCGCCATCCAGCACCTGGCCGGGGTAAACTCCTCAAAATGTATTGTGGTGATTAATAAAGATCCGGAAGCCCCGTTTTTTAAAGCGGCCGACTATGGAATTGTGGGCGATGCTTTCGATATTTTACCTAAATTGAATGATGCTATAAAAGCTGCCAGGTAATTGTGAAGAAGATAAAACTTGAAATTCTCGGACTTTCGTCCAGCCAGTCGCAAACAGGCTCGTTTGCCCTCGTGCTGGGAGAAGCCGATGGCAACCGGAGGCTGCCGATTATTATCGGTATGTTTGAAGCCCAGGCCATCGCCATTGAAATTGAAAAAATTATTCCCAACCGCCCCATGACGCACGACCTGTTTAAGTCGTTCGCCAACAACTTTCACTTTACTGTTGAAGAAATTATCATTTCCGATTTAAAAGAGGGCGTGTTCTTTGCTAAAATAGTCTGCTCCGATGGATTAAAGCGATCCGAAATAGATGCACGGCCTTCCGATGCTATTGCCATCGGGCTGCGTTTCGATTCGCCCATTTTCACTTACGAAAACATCCTGGCCGAAGCGGGAATTGTGTTAACGGATGAATCGGAAGAAGAGGCGACCGAACCCAAACCCCGGGCCCGTGTAAAAAGAGATGTGCCCAAAAAAGGAGAGGACATGAAAAATATGCCTGTTGATAAATTGAATGAGTTGCTGAAAGAAGCTATCGAGCGGGAAGATTATGAACGGGCAGCAAAAATCCGGGATGAGTTAAGTAAACGCAATTAACGGTTCGCGTTGAACAGGCTCGCCATTTTTTCGTACCATTTAAACATCCTCCCGTAATGGATTATGTTCGGGGCGCCATCGGTTTAGGCATTATCATCGGCTTGGCGTGGCTGTTCTCCGCGCACCGCAGGCGCATTGACTGGAAGCTGGTTGGTGCCGGGCTAATTCTGCAACTGGTAATTGCCATCCTGATTTTTAAAGTGCCCGTTGTTCGCATTGGGTTTGAAAAACTTGGGAGCGCATTTGTCAAGTTTCTGAGTTTCGCATTAAATGGCGCTCAATTTCTGTTTGGCGATCTGGCTAAAAACAGCGATGCCGTTGAAGGTACACGCCACGGGCTTGGGTTTTTGTTTGCTTTCCAGGCATTACCAACCGTAATTTTCTTTTCGGCTGTTACAGCGGGGTTGTATTACCTGGGTGTGCTCCAGAAAATTGTATTTGGTTTCGCATGGGTAATGACCAAGACCATGCGCCTGTCGGGTGCCGAAAGCCTTTCTGCGGCCGGTAATATTTTTCTCGGTCAGACCGAAGCCCC
>JAGUUF010000313.1 GCA_020063545.1 Cytophagales bacterium | reverse complement strand
TCGAAATATAGCCCTTATTCCGGCTTCGGCCCACGGCACCAATCCCGCCAGTGCCGTAATGGCCGGCATGCAGGTGGTTATCGTAAAATCCGATGCAAACGGAAAAATTGATGTTGCTGATTTAAAGGAAAAAGCCGAACTGCACAAAGCCAACCTTTCCTGCCTGATGGTTACCTACCCGTCAACACACGGAGTGTTTGAAGAAGCCATTACGGAAATCTGTAAAACTATCCACGAAAATGGCGGGCTTGTTTACATGGATGGCGCCAACATGAATGCCCAGGTAGGCCTTACATCTCCGGCTAACATTGGCGCTGATGTATGCCACCTGAACCTGCACAAAACATTTTGTATTCCGCACGGTGGTGGCGGCCCCGGCATGGGACCGATATGTGTGAACGATAAACTGAAGCCCTTCCTCCCCGGAAACCCCGTTGTAAAAACCGGTGGCGAAAAAGCCATCACGGCAATATCGTCTGCCCCGTGGGGAAGTGCCAGCATACTCACCATTCCGTATGCCTACATAGCCATGATGGGCAGCGAAGGGTTAACCAATGCTACCAAGCTGGCCATACTCAACGCCAACTATATTAAAGAGCGTTTAAGCAGCCACTATAAAATTCTGTATACCGGGACCAACGGAAGGTGTGCACATGAAATGATTGTTGACTGCCGTGACTTTAAAAAGGCAGGCATAGAAGTAGAAGACATTGCCAAGCGGCTGATGGATTATGGCTTCCACGCACCAACGGTTTCCTTTCCGGTGGCCGGCACGCTGATGATTGAACCTACCGAAAGCGAAACCAAAGAAGAGCTGGACCGCTTCTGCGATGCCCTGATCGAAATCAGAAATGAAATACGCGAAGTGGAAGAAGGCAAAGCCGATAAAGAGAACAATGTTCTTAAACATGCGCCACACACGGCAATGGTAGTTACCGCTGATTCATGGGACAGGCCCTATTCACGGCAAAAAGCCGCGTACCCGCTACCGTTTGTACGCGAAGCGAAATTCTGGCCCAGCGTAAGCCGGGTTGACAATGCTTACGGTGACCGCAACCTGGTGTGCAGTTGCCTGCCGGTAGAAGCATTTGAGGAAAAATCAGAGACAGTTTCGGCCTGATTACCAGAAGAAGTACCAAAGTACAATAAGCAGGGTAACACCAATTGTGGTAATCCACAGGTAAAGCAGCCACTTTACGGCCCGCTCCGATGAGGAAGTAATTCGCCTCATGCGCTCAAGCACATAACTGCGTTTGGGCTGCTCTGCTTTTCCGTTATCCTCCTGCATGGGCGTTGAAAATTTGGCGTTTATGCAAAACTTGCGGATTAAGTAACCTTATTTCAAGCCGTACTGGTCAATCAGGTAAATGAGGGCGGCCATCGAGGCTGCGCCAAGTTCCAGTTCCCGCTTGTCTACTTTATCAAAGGTATCCTCCGGTGTGTGGTGATAATTGAAGTAACGCTGCGAATCCGGGAGGAAACCCATTAACGGAACCCCTTGCGGGGCCAGCGGGCTGATGTCGGCACCGCCACCTTCCTGGCCGAAGTCGGTTAACCCGTACGGTTCCAACAACGGCTTCCAACTCCTGATTTTTTCCTTTGCTTTCGGATCAGTGGGCATGGTAAAGCCACGCGGGGTAAATCCGCCCCGGTCGGATTCCATGGCAGCAATGTGCTTTTCTCTTTTCAGTTCGGCCTGCCGGGCATATTCAACACCGCCACGCAAACCGTTTTCCTCGTTCATAAACATTACTGCGCGTATAGTACGCTTTGGTTTATAACCTAAGGCTTTAAAAATGCGCAGCACTTCAATAGACTGAATGCACCCGGTGCCGTCATCATGGGCGCCCTGGCCCAAATCCCAACTGTCGAGGTGGCCCCCAACCACAATAATTTCATCCGGAAATTGTGTGCCTTTCAGTTCACCAATTACATTAAACGAAGGCGCATCCGGAAGTTGCTCGCAATGCGTTTCCATATAAAATTTCAAATCCTTATCGTCTTTAAGTAATTCACTGAGCAGATCGGCATGGCGCGTGGCAATGGCTATGGCCGGTATTTTCGGAACGTTCAGTGCATATCGCAGTGAGCCGGTGTGAGGATAATCCTCGGGGTTTACACCCATGGACCGAACAATGGCGCCAACCGCACCGTATTTTGCAGCTTCCGATGCCCCATTAGCCCGCTGATCGACAGCACCGCCATACGATGCAAACATCTGCAGCAGTTTCGGATCCATCGGGCGGTTGTAGAAAACAATTTTTCCCCGGAGCGCATTCTTTTCGCCCAGTGCTTTCAGTTCGTCCCAGCTTTTCACTTCAATAACATTGGCAAGCACGCCTGCCGCACCGGTACCTACGGAGTTGCCCAGCGCACAAACATTTACCTCCTGCATGCCGAGTTTTTTTGAATTAACAATTCTTCCGATTTCTTTTTTGCCCCGCACCCAGTGGGGCACCATTACCGGCTGCAGCCATACGGAGTCAAACCCGTGGCGCTGCATGATGTGGCGCGTCCACTCTACCGAAGCTGCAGCACCCGGTGATCCGCTAAGCCGGGGGCCGATGGTAGTGCACAGGTAGTCGAGCATTTCGTATGCCTTTCCCCGTGCAAGGGCTTCGTCAAAAATCTTCCGTATGAATGCCTCATCGGATGACTGCCCATAAGCCTGAAGGTATCCTGAAAGAAGTAAAATGAATAGTGCATGTGCTTTCATGGTATGATGAATTTTAAAACAGTGAATCAATCAACAACCTTCGCATCCTTTACAATATACATGTGGTGCTCCGGATCAAAATCATTCAGAAACAAAACTCCTTCAATGGTAATCTGCCGGGTAACAAATTTTATGGTTTGCTTTGTCTGAAGTTCAACGACCGTCTCAGGCCCTGCCCCACCGCAGAAATAACATTGATTAAACGGTAATGATGAAAGCATGTATTCATTTCTTCCCCCCAATTCAGCCATTGGTATTAAATACCCTTTAACACGAACTACCTTGCCGTTGTAACTCCACAGGCGTTTGCTGAATTTCGGTGATTCAATTTCAAAACCGGTTTCGGCACCTGGCCTGCTCTCGTATCCCACTTCGGCCAACACCTGCCATACGTTAACTTCCTGTGCACGAACGACCATTGTAACGGCCAACCCGATGAATACAAACTTTCTCATGGAGTCATTACCTTGCGGTAAGATAATTTCTTTCTCCTGATTAATGATCGAAAATTTAGTATTGGCGGCAGCGGGGCTTACCGGGGGTTTAATTGCCGGACTTACGGGCATCGGTACAGGGTTTATGATGCTGGTCGTTATCCCGCTGGTGCTTAGTCGCTTTGGCGTGCCCGAAGAATATTACGTAACCGTAACCATCGCCAATGCCATTTTCGCCACCATGGTGTCATCGTTTGCCAACATGGCTACCACCATCCGCAGAAAATCCTTTTACCTGGATGAAACCAAATGGACAGCCCTGGGGGCTGTGGTGGCATCGTTTGTCGTTTTTGAAACTGTCGCAAAAAGCAGCTTTTACTCGCGCACATTCTTCAACGCGGTGGTGGTTTTCTTTATGTTCATCATCATCATTCAAACCTTCAAAAAACTTAAACTTTCCAACCCGCAGGATGAACATATCACGAAGTCACGGTTATTGCTTACCGGGGGAGCGGCCGGTACAGCCGCAGCATTAACCGGGCTGGGCGGAGGAACATTGGTTATTCCGCTGCTTAATCTTTGGCAAAAGGTTGACATCATGAAAGCCAAATCCATTTCGTTCGGCACCATCTTCGCCATTGCATTGTGGCTCTCTGTTAACAATCTTTTCCTGGAGCCTACGTACCCGATTCCCAACAGCGTTGGCTTGATCGTATTCCCGATGATTATTCCCATCAGCATCGGGGTGCTGATTGGCTCCCCTATTGGTGTGGTGCTCAGCCATAAAATTCCGGCCCGCGCGGTTACAATGTTGTTCCTGGTGGTCATCAGCGTGGTGGCTATACAAAAAATTGCTGAATTGGTATGGCTGCAGCCCGGCCAACCATAAGAATCAATTAATTCGTACTTTCGTTGCACTAACTGGTTTTTATGCCCTTCCTGTTTGACTCGTTCGAAAACTGGAAAAAATACGCCACCGACAGCAAACTGACCTTGCCGCAGGTGGTGATGGAATACGAGCGCTCCCAACGCGGCCGCACCGATGATGAGATTATAAAAGGTTTGGAGAAGGCATGGACGGTAATGAAAGAAGCCGTGCATACCGGCCTTACGGAAGAAATGAAGTCTCGCTCCGGCATGGTAAACAACGGGGCAAAAAAAGTGTACAACTATTCCCTGCCGGTGCTTTCAAAGGAATTTCAAAACCTTATTTCGCGTGCGCTGGCTGCCAAAGAAGTGAACTCGTGCATGGGTCGCGTGGTGGCCGCACCAACTGCCGGTGCCAGCGGCATTATGCCGGGTGTGCTCTACACGATGCAGGAAATTCATAAGGTTGATGATCGTAAGATTATTGATGCCATGCTGCTTGCGGCAGGTGTTGCCCTGATTATGGAGCAAAAAGCCAGCATTGCCGGTGCCGTGGGCGGCTGCCAGGCCGAAACGGGCACCGCTGCCGCCATGGGCGCGGCTTCAATCGTTTATTGTTTGGGTGGAAATACCGACCAGGTTTTTAATGCCGTTGCCATTACCGTACAATGCATGCTGGGTTTGGTGTGCGATCCGGTAGCCGGATTGGTGGAGGTACCCTGCATCGTGCGCAATGCCAGCGCGGCAGCCATTGCTTTCAGCTCGGCCCAGATTGGCCTGGCCGATGTGAGCAGTGTCATTCCGGTTGACGAAGTGATTGAAGCCATGGGCGAAGTGGGCGCCAGTATGGAAACACGGTACAAAGAAACCGCGCTTGGCGGGCTGGCTGCCACCAAAACAGGTCAGGCTATCGCCAAAAAAGTATTAATCCATGATATTGAGGTACTGCCGGACGAAGAGGCATCGTAAAAGCAACCCTATTTTGTTACTCAATTCTTCCGGATAAAAATAAACTCCCCGCCTTCATCACCCGTTTGACCGATCTCACCGTATTGCGGCACTTGGTTGTTAGGGCTATTGTTGATCACTTCCCTGCGCAACCCGCTGAATAATTCTTCGGCTGTAATATAGGGTTCTTGGTTTTGTTCCAGTCGCCTGATCAGAAAGTCCAGGAATACGCTTTTATCTGGCACCTTTTCAAGTGTTCCGCTGGTCATGGCTTTACGGCTTTTTCTTAAGTAAAGCGTTTCTATGGCTGCTGATGCGTTTTCGAAAATGGAACGGCTTTTAAAAATGCCCCCCGAAAAACAAGCGTCCGTCACCAACAAGGTATGGCGTGCACTTATTCCACCAATGTAATCCCGAAGCGTACCATTGGAGAGCCACGTGCTTCGTTTATTTGGTTCCGCATCGGCCGGCAGCCAATAGCCTTGCTGCAACTGTTCATCCCAGTAACCGTGACCTGCATAAAAAATCAATAAGTTATCGAGTTTGTCTAACTTTGCCTGCAACTCATCTAAAGCCGCATACAACTGGTTACGGTTCGGATTTTCCAACACGGTAATGTTCTTTTCATCAAACGAATAAAACTGGAGGAGTGTGCGTTTTAGCCGGTTCATATCCTTAACAGGCTGATCCAGACTAACAATTCCCGGATCAGCGTACGCCTGGTTGGCGATAAGCAATGCATAGTACTTGTCCTGGTTAATGGTGCCGCTAAATGGTTTATGCTCGACCAATAGTTTTTCTTCAATCGTATTACCCAGTTTATCAACAGCTGTAATTGCAAATGTACTCTCGGTGTTTATTGGAACAGTGGAGGTAAATTGATAGCGATCGGTATACCCGGCAACCGGCTCAAGTTTATTCCCATTCACAAGAACTTCTTTTACCCCGCTCAGGTCATTCACTTCCACCAGCAACCGCACGGACGACTGGTGTACCGATGATTTACGTAAACCGGAAGCGATGTCTTTCGAGGCAAGCAATTTTGGGCTCAGGATAACAACGGATGGGGGTGTCACATCGAATGGCTTCCAGGGCTCTATACCAAGCGATGTGCAGGTATATATTTTCACAACCGGGGTAAGATCGGCTGCAACAATAAATTTACCATCATAGGAAAACCGGGCCGAACACACCACCTGAGCCAGGTCGGTTATGCGCTCAACCATTTTTCCGGTCCGATCAAAAACGATGGCCTGGCCGTCAGCCCCGCTGCTTAGCAGGTATTTTCCATCAGGACTGTAAGCTATATCGGTAACCCAACTCCGGTGTCCCTGCAAGGTGGCACTCAGCGCTCCCGTTTGTACATTCCATTGTTTAATGGTTTTGTCGTAGCTGCCTGAGGTAAGGGTTTGGCCATCGTGGCTGAACACAACCGCACGAACCCAGTCTTTATGCCCCCGCATTGCATGTTGTTGTTTGTTGCTTTCAATATCCCATATAACAACCCGGTTATCAACCGACCCAAAGGCCAACTTTTTACCGTCAGGCGAAAATGCAAGAGAAAGAATCTTCTGGCCAGAAGACTGAATTGTTTGAATTTTTTCGCGGGTGGCACAATTCCAGAGGCTCACTTTACCCTCGTCATTGCCGGAAGCCAGCACCAACCCGGTTGGACTAAACGCCAGCGCACGTACCGTGCCCGTTGCCCCGTTAAGTTTTAACGGCTTCGATTCTGTAAAATCGTACACTGAAACATTTCCATCTTCGCTCGCAGCAGCAACAAAGCGGTTGTCGTAACTCACGGAAATTGCGTTTATTTTTACGGCATGTGGAGGAAGGTTCCAGGAGTCACCGCTGAGTGGCTCATAAACCACCAAAGTTCCTTTATCACCGCCAACAATTATTCGTTTAGAATTTGAAGTGACTACGGCAACCCGTGCGTTTTCATCGTTCGGCAGTTTAAATTTTAACTGTTGGTTAATTTGTGCATGGCTTTGTAACACTGCAATACACATAACGGGTAGTATGCGTGCTTTCATAGGTGGAGGAATTAAAAATCGCGCTTCTTTTTTCGCTTACTCAAGTAATACTTAAGGCCACCGCTAAACTGAATAAACAGGGGACCAATTATTTTGTCTGGTGTGTTGTTTGGAACCTGGCTGATGTACAAAGATTTGATTTGTTCTCCATACTTCTCATCAAGATCAATGGCATGCAAGCCACCGGAAGCCATTGCATACAAGCCACCGGATAATCGAACCTCAAGTCCAAGGTCAATACCCGCTCCAAACTTTATCCTTACGCTTTCACTAAAGGCAGGTTGTACCTGGTTCCGACTATCGGTTAATTGTTTCTGATCCAGTTTATGATTACCTGAAAAAACAAAGTTAAGTTGCCCGAAAGGAACAAACTTTTTTTCATGAGAGGTGAAGTTCACTTTAAAGAGCACACCAAGGTTACTATCGGTTGTGGTTCGTTTATATGTTGCATTGGAAAACCGCATTTGCCGGTAAACAACTCCAAGGCTAACCCGTTTGGATGCTTCCCAGGCGAGGAAAATGTTTATTGCCATACCGGTTGCTCCATCATAAAAACCCAACTCGCTGGAGTTGCTTGAATTTTGCCAGTCCTTTTCCGGAGCATAGGGATCGGGAAGGCTGTTTGAAATTATGTAGCCTGTATTAAGGCCCATGGAAAACTGGCCGTTAACACAGGTAACGGCCACAAGGTAGGCTGTTGTAAACAAAATAATGAACGCTTTCATGGCTTTAGGGGTCAATTAAAGTTACCAATGAAGTGGCGAAAAAAAAATATCCCAGCACTCAATTTTAGCGTCTGAAAAAGCCCGAAAATATAATTTACTGCGAGGTTTCCCTGACAAAAGCAGCCAGATCCTGCTTGAACTTTTGCAGTGAAGGCCCGTGCGTGTACATCATGTGGCCGGCTTCGTAGTAGGTCATGATGATGTTCTTTTTAATCTCAGGCCGCAGCCCCAGGTGGCTGATGGAGTGCTCCACTCCATAGAAAACCGTGGCCAGGTCATAAATCCCGTTCATGATCAGCACCTTCACATTCGGGTCTTTGTTCATGGCTTCGGCCATATCAATGCCGGTGTTTATCGCACTTTGGGTATTCCATTGCATGTTACCCGCATGGCTCCAGTCCCACTTAAAACCCGGGCTGGCATAGGCTGATGTTTTGTAATTCAGTTTTTTGTCAACACCCAGATCGCGGTGGAAATAATCCAGGAAGCCTGCCGTAAAGGCTGGCGAGATGGCATCGCTTTGCGGATCGGTGGTACCGCTTTGGTTAATGAGCCGTTCGTTGATACCAACAAACCGCGAATCAAGCCGGCCTACCGTCATCCCTTCGTTTCGCAATAACTCATTAAAAAATTCTCCCGCCTTCACCCTGAAGTCAGCCTTCAGCCAGTAATCCGTGCTTACACCGGTGTACTGGTTTAATCTTCCGGCAAGTTGTGTTTTTTGTGCCTGCGTCAGCCGGTCGCCTTTAAACAAGGCAGGCATGTATTCTTCCTCGGTAAACTTTCTTACTTCATCCAGAAAAGCCATCAGGTTGGGGTTCTTGTTTACGAGTTTGTTGTGATACCATGCCGTTGCCGCATAAGTGGGAAAGTGTACGATGTATGGCATATCGTCATTGGGCGGGAAGGTGAGTGTGCGCAGATCGAACACAGCCGAAACCATAACCACACCATTCAAGGCAAAACCACGGTCGAGCAGGTAGTTCATCACGCCTGCGTTACGGAAGGTTCCGTAGCTCTCGCCCAGGATGTACTTCGGTGACTGCAGCCTGTCGTACTGTTTCAGAAATTGAATAATAAACAGGCTGATCGCCCGGATGTCCTGATCAACGCCCCAGAAGTCTTTCCCTTCGGCTTTACCCACCGGCACACTTAACCCTGTACCAATCGGGTCCATCATCACCACATCGGCCATATCCAGTATCGAGTAATCATTATTTACCAACTGATACGGGGCCGCCTTGGTGTAACCCGGATCGTTTACCACAATGCGTTTCGGGCCCATCACCCCCATGTGCAGCCAGTAGCTTGACGAGCCCGGGCCGCCATTGTAGGCAAAAATAATCGGCCGCCTGGAAGGCCCGTCTTCTTTGAAATAGGCCGTGAAACCATGCAGTGCAATGGGCTCGTTGTTTTCATCTTTAAGCAGCATGGTGCCGGCACGGGCCTTCAGGGTATGCGTTACGCCATTAATTTTTACGGTTTGAACCGTAGTAAAAACCTGGGGTTCGGGCACAGGTTTATCTGCTGGTTTTTCAGTTGGTTTTTCCTGCGCAACCGATGCTGCCGCAATAACCAGTACGCCAAGGAGACTTATTATCTTTTTCATGGTGATGGGGTATCCGATCGACAACTAACAAAACAACCGCGTTTATTCCTAACGGTTTTTGACCACCTGGGTATTTATCGAATTGTACCGGCCGTTGAGGCACACTTTATAGAGCGAGGAAGGGTACCGGCTTACATCGATGGTGCCGCTGTTTTTTGATGCTGGCCGCATTTTCATCCGGATCCATTGATCTTTCCCGCCCGTTTTGTAGTTATCGGTGGTCGACAGGAATACGTCAACTTTTGAACGGTTATCAACCCCATCCCAGGTTAGCTGAATGCTGGTGCCTTCATCCGCGAGCCGGGCGTTAAGGTTGGCTACTGAAACAGGGCCGGTAAAGGGTACTCCATCCAATTCCCGACTGATGTCTTCAGGCGGATTAATTTGTAAATGCCTTAGTATAGATGGCATGATATCAACTGCGGCTGTTCCTTTCCCGAACCGGCTATTCAGGTTATTGGCGTTTGTGGCGATCCAAACGGTGCGCTCGCGCTCGCTTTGCCCGCCATGCCCTTTGCCGGTTTGGGGGTCGCGGCCGTGATCGGTAGTAACTACCATTATCCAATCTTCAGCAAAGCGTGACTGCCTAAACTGCACAGCCTCCCATATCCGACCCACCTGCATATCGGCTTGCTGAATGGCTGCCGCATATTCAGGACTATCACCATAACGATGACCTACGTCATCAATGTACTCCAGGTATATCCACGAAAGATCAGGTGCCTGTTCGCGGATGTAGCGAGCAGCTTCCTTCGATACATGCTCATCTATATCAAAAATGTATTTTTTATCAGCATCGTGAGGAAACTGCTTTTCGTCCAACTCAAATCCGTCAAAGGCATAATCAAATTTAAAATTGCCGGCTGCTTCCAGGCCTTCGCCAACCAGTTTGGTGCGGTTGTCCTGCCAGGTAGAAAAGATGGCCGTTTTCAAATCAGGTTTCCTTTCTTTGGCTATCCTGAAAATATTCCGGTAATGGTAATTGGGAGCTTTTATGTTGTTATCCCAAACGTTATGCTTGTTTGACCAGGTGCCCGTTAAAATATGGTTATATCCGGGTGCCGATATGGTTGGCGATTGATTGTAAGAGTCCTTAAGGCCACCGGTGTAGGCCCGTGTATATCCCCCGGTTTTCGCAATGGCATCAATAACCGGGGTTTGTGCTTTTTCCAGTGCATCGGCCGAAATACCGTCAAGGATAATAAAGACTGCCTTCTGCTGGGCACTAACCGCTTTTGTTCCGGCAAGTATAAGTGAGATGAGGATTCCAACGATTCTGATCATTGCCATTGTTGCACAAATTCAGGTAACACATTATTGCCAAACGTATAGATGGCAACTGAAAAAACAGTAGCCCACACGGTCCCGCTGATAAACATATAAACCAACACCTTGTCTTTCGGGCTGCCAAAGGCAACGGCCAGGATCGTTCCTCCGATTGGCGTAAGCAGCAGGGGCGTTAAAAAGGCCACACCGGCCAGTCCGTATTTTTTCCAGATGGTAATAAACTTGCGGTTGCCCTGCGAAAATTTTTTACGTTTACTGAAAAACCGGTGAACAATTTTATCGCGCAGCCAGTCGCCAAAAAAAGTAAAAGCCGTTACGCTCGCCATCATACCAACCACAGTAGCTACAATAGTGGTTACCAGATGAAGACCAAGTCCATAGCCGCCCAGTGGTCCGAAAATAAATTTAACCGAACTCGATGCTGCTACCGGTATTGCCTTCAGTATTTCTTCCCACATACCTTAATTCAAGATT
>JAGUUF010000388.1 GCA_020063545.1 Cytophagales bacterium | reverse complement strand
GCCCTGATTATTCTGGGTGTGCAACGTGACGATGAAGTTATATGCTCCACCTTTACGTTTGCCGGTAGCTGCAATCCGGTTGTTTACCTTGGCGCCAAACCCGTGTTTGTGGATTCAGAAGCAATAACATGGAACATGGACCCGGATTTACTGGAGGAGGCCATTCGGGATCGGATAAGCAAAACAGGCAGGAAACCCAAAGCAATTATCCTGGTGCATCTTTACGGCATGCCGGCAAGGCTAGACGAGATTCTTTCAATAGCAACGCGATATGAAATTCCGGTAATTGAAGATGCAGCTGAAGCACTTGGGTCAGAATACAAAGGAAAGAAGTTGGGAACATTCGGTGACATCGGTATTCTTTCATTTAACGGCAATAAAATCATTACCACTTCCGGTGGCGGAGCACTGATTTCGGATAACTTGGATTATGTAAAGCGGGCCCGTTTTCTGGCAACCCAGGCACGCGAGCCGGCAGTTCATTATGAACATAAGGAAATCGGGTTTAACTACCGGTTAAGTAATGTTTGTGCTGCTATCGGGCGCGGGCAATTGCGTGTGCTGGACGACCGCGTAAAAAAGCGCAGGGCTAATTATGAGTTTTATAAGCAGCAACTGGGGGAGTACTTTGCGTTTAATGATGAGCCGCCCGGCAGTTTTTCCAACCGGTGGCTAACTACCTCGGTAGTGAAAAATCCAAAAGGGTTAGCCACGGCAGAAATTATTCAGCAGCGGTTATCGGAAGAAAACATTGAATGCCGGCCGTTGTGGAAACCCATGCATTTGCAGCCTGTTTACAAAGATGCTGTAAAGTATAGTAAAGGAAGTGCAGAAAACCTGTTTAATAGTGGTATTTGCCTGCCATCAGGAAGCGACCTGACCAACAATGACTTGCTTAGGATATGCAATGTATTAAAGTCGCTTTGATTTGCTCCCTATTATGCGGATTTATCAATAATCTATCGTAAAGAGCCAGGCGGTTTAGGGAAGGCCCTAATCCGTATTTTTAAGGACTTTGCACGGAATTTTCTGTTGTAAAGCCTTGTGAGCACCGGACCTGTGTTAGCTGGTTACATTAAGATGGGATAGGCGATAAAATCGGGGATAATGCCTTAAAACCATTGAAAATTTAATAAATTTGAACTTTACTATGAGAATTTACCGGTTTCTACTCCTTCTTATTGTCAGCGGAACAGTATTGCCCGCGTTGGCTCAGAATGATTTCCGGTCAAGGCAATCCGGTGATTGGAATCAATCCACCACCTGGGAAGAATTCATCGGAGGAACCTGGCAGCTTACCAGCAATACCCCTACTTCGTCTTCGGGCACTATTACAATCCAGAATTCGCATACCGTAACGGTTACTGCCGGGGTAACAATCGATCAGACGGTGATCAACACCGGGGGTACGGTTGTCGTGAATGATGGTATTGACCTGGGCATTAACAACGGAGCCGGTAATGACATCACGATTAATGGCACTATCGATCTTCGTGGCGAATCATTTTTGTCAGGAGCAGGCAACATGGTTTTAAATGGAATACTGCGTACCGGCTCTCTGAACTCCACCGGTGCCTTGGTTACCGGTACTTCTGTGGGGAATTTGCGCATCAGCGGCACACGGACGTTTTCGTCAGGTTCGCGTGTAGTATATGAAGGTGCGGGGGCGCAATTCATCGGCAGCGGGCACCCCGGTAACTTTACGTCCAATGTTACAACGGAAATAAACAATAGTAACAGTGTTACCTTTAATCCTGCCTGCGGTTCTAACTTCTCCGGGGGTGGTACCTTGTATATTTCCGGTGAGTTAGTGCTTACTGCTGGCGACCTGAACATTGTTAGTGATGCAGTAACAGTCAGGACCTTATTGCTAACCGGTACTATTACACCGGGTGCAAATTTTATTTCTCTTGCAGGCCCGAATGTAAATGTTACCCTTAGCGGCAGCAGTGATTATACTTTTCCTTCACCCGCTGGCACGCAGACTGTCGGGAATTTAACGATAACCAAGCCGGCCAATACGGTAACTTTTCCGAGTCCGGTTAATGTTACTACCCGATTAACCGTTTCCGGGAATGTCGTGTTTAACAATACCGGGAATACGGTTAGGGATCTGGTGCTGAATGCCGGTTCAATTGATTATAACGGGTCTATATCCATTACCGGTCCTGTAATTCAGCAAAACGCTACAACGCTTTTTTTTGAAGGGCAGTCATTAACCATGGCGGCCAATTACACTTCTTCGGGCGGGGTGTTGTCGTCTGATGCTTCTTCAACGCTTATCCTTACGGGATCTGTTGCACATACCTCCCCGCTTACGTTTGCGGGCGGCAGCCAGTTGAATACACTTACATTGAACAAATCAAATGCAGGTGTTTCAGCAACCATTAACTCCGCGGTTACCTTGACTAATGCATTAAATCTTACTGCGGGCATGCTTAGTATTGTTGCCGGAGATCTTACCCTGAGCAGCGGAGCCACCATTACTAAATCGAATGCAGCCTCTATTACTACCTCCAGTCCTTCCGGTGGCCCATGGAACCTTATCTATACCGGCACTTCTCAATCAACCGGGCTTGAAATACCTGCCTCAGGTATTTTGAATTCGCTTACAATTAATACAAACTCAAGTACTACAGTTACCCTGACTCAGAATATTGACGTACTAAATGCATTCTCAATTCCATCCAATGCACGTACGTTTACATGTGGCACAAACAATGTTTCGGTTGGTTCATTTTCCTGTACCGGAATTTTCAGTGCCCCGACTTCAGCGGCATCAACCGGCCTGACAGTAGGTGGTAATTTTGTATTAGATGGAACGTTTACCCACAATAATGGCACTATAAGTTTCAGTGGTACGTCTGCTCTTTCAGGTACAGCAATAAATACCGCAATTTTTAATAACGTGGTTATTACCTCAGCAGGGGCTGTTACGGCACCGGCAACGCTCAATGTTAATGGCAATTTTACAAACAACGGAACGTTTACGGCCGGATCGGGCACGGTTGTGTTCAGGGGAACAACCTGCACGTTATCAGGATCAACTATTAACACTACCAACTTCAATCATGTTACGATAAATTCAGGTACAACACTTGTTCCGTCATCCAATTTTATTTTAACGGGAAATTTTACGGTAAATGGAACATATAATGCAGGGTCGGGAACTACAACTTTTAACGGCACCACGTCACTTAGCGGAACCAATATCAACACAACGGTATTTAACCATATCCAGATAAACTCCTCCCGAACATTAACGGCCACCAACATCAACCTTGGTATTGCAGGAGACTTTGTCAATAACGGGGGCTTTTTTCCGGGTACAACAGGTACTATGAATTTTGTGGGTACCTCCGTACTATCGGGAACGGCTATAAACACAACTGATTTTATCAATATTGTTATTAATGCAGGTGCTTCCATGACGGGCCCTGCAACGCTGCGGGTCCAGGGAAGTTTTACAAACAACGGTACATTCAATGCTGGGTCAGGGGTTGTTTACTTTTCGGGCAATACGGGGTCGCGTGTATTGACGGGCACCACCAATACATTATTTTTTAATGTCACGTTGGATAAGACCAATGGAGGTACTTCACTTACTGTAAGTTCTCCGCAAACCATAACCAATGCACTTACGTTAACAAGGGGCATCCTGAGTAATCCAGGCGGGAACCTGACGGTTAATTCGGATGCGACCATAACCCGCTCCAGCAATGCCTCCCTTATAACGGCTTCTCCCTCGGGTGGTCCGTGGAACCTGATTTATGTTACCGGTAATCAAACTACAGGCCTTGAAATACCGGCATCCGGTATTTTACGAAGCCTTACGGTGGACACCAATAGCGGCACAATTGTTTCGCTTAACCAGTCAGTTACAGTTTTGAATGCAACGAGTATCTTGAATAGCGGAAGAACCCTCTCAAGCGGAAGTCATAATGTTACAACAGGTTCGCTCACCAATTCCGGTACGTTTAATGCACCAAATTCATCGGCCTCCTCAGGACTTACCGTTTCGGGTAATTTTACCAATAACGGAACATTTAATAATAATAGTGGAACCACCACATTCAACGGAGTAAGCATCTTAGCGGGGTCAAGTACTACAACATTCGGGAATTTAATTATTTCGGGCACCCTAACTGCATCGGTAAATTTTGCACTCACCCGAAACTTCACTAACAACGGAACCTTCAACTGCGGCACCTCAACGGTTTCTTTTACCGGGTCTGTACTTCAGAATATTTCAGGTAGTGCACCTGCGACAACCTTTAATAATTTAACCATTACAAATGGCACTTCACCGGTATCGGTAAGTGTTGAGAGTGATGTGAATCTTATCGGCATATTAACGCTTGGACCATCCGCAAAGCTTGATGCGGATGGAAGTGCCAATACGGCAATTCTTACCCTGCTTTCTACCAGCGATTCCCCTGCTCAGGATGGAAGTATTGCCGAACTCCCGGCCAGTGCCCAGGTTTTAGGTAATGTTACGGTCCAGCGGTTTTTCAGGCCGGCCGATAATTTTGATCGATTTATTTCTACTCCGATATCAAACGGACCAGTTTCGCAACTTCAGGCAGCTGTTCCGTTAGGCACCTTCCCGGTTACGGGTGGCTTTACCGGAACTTCCTTTCCCTGCACCGGCTGTGTGAATAATGGGCATAACCTTCGGTATTACCGGGAGGCCGATCCCGGAATTATCAATCAGGGATATAAGGCCTGGATTACTACTTCCAATGCCGAAACCCTTGTTCCCGGTGTAGGCTATGATGCCTACATGTGGAATGGAGTTGCCAATACAACCGTGAGTTTCAGGGGAACTATTAACCGCGGAAGCATAAACCTCGGAATTGTTACCACCCCGGCCAGTAATTCAATTACGCATACATCAAATGGGGTTCCCTCCGCTGACGGGTGGAATTTGGTAGGCAATCCGTATCCTTCGGCCATTCAGTGGAATAATGGTGCCGGATGGAGCCGAACGAATATTGATCCAACTGTATGGGTCTGGGATGTAGTCGGCCGTGTATGGCATTCATTTAACGCAAATACCCTGGTAGGCGATCTGACAAATGGCGTAATTGCACTAGGTCAGGGGTTCTGGGTGTATGCGCCAACCCCCGGAGCAGCATCCATAACCATTAACGAGCAGGCGAAATCAACTGCCGGAAGCGGGAGTTATTACCGTCAAATAGCTGATGTTCCTGCTATCAGGGTTTCACTTTCTCAGGGCGAATTTGCTGACAATTCTTTTATAATATTTGATGATGAAGAAATCACCGGTATGAATAATGGGAAGAATTCACCCAAGTTGCAATTGGGCATTGAAAGACTTTCAGTTGCTCTTATAAACAATACAGGTGCTAGATTGGGCCATATTGCAATACGCAGGGATAATTTTGATGATATTCCAATATCCGTTTTCGGGGAAAAATCAGGCAGTTATAAACTTGGATTTGAGCCCATAGGAGGAGTGAATGATTATAACGAGTATTACCTTGTTGACAATAAACTTGGTATTGCAACTAAAATTGCAAATGGTGCATATGAGTTTGAGATGGAAGGCTTAGATGCGGTAGTAAGTTCCCGGTTCAGGCTAACGAAAAGACCTCTACCGGTTGAAGAAAACAAGACGCTTAATTTGAGTTGTTATCCAAACCCGGTTAAGGATATTCTAAAACTGATAGTTAATTCAGTGAATGTTAAGAGCATCACAATCCTGGATTTTTCAGGCCGAACTATAAAGACGGTGCCATTTGAAAGAAATGGACTGCTCACGTATTCAGACTTGGATGTGAGTGCTTTTGATTCAGGGGTTTACCTGATTAAAGTTTTAACCAAAGAAGGAATAGTGACTCAAAAAGTAGTTAAGTATTAACGTTAATTGCAGTTGGCTTACCTCTTTAATCGATGAATAAACTAAAAGGTCTACTCTATATTTCGTTTCTGTTAGTAATATTACCGGCAGTATACGCCCAGCCGGGTGGTGGCGGTGATCCCGGAGGCGGCCAGCCTGTTCCGATTGGGGGTATATGGGTTCTATTGGCCATCGGTGGTGCGTTTGGAATAAAGCGGTTTCTTGATATCAGGAATCGTAATAAACAACAATAAACAGCAACACCCTTGCTTGCACGGTTTATCAATCGCCTGACCATCCTGCCGCGATGGATAATTATTTTTATTGATATCCTGGTAATTGTTGTAGCAACAGCATTGGGATACCTGCTCAGGTTTAACTTCGATTTAGCGGAAATCAATGAATTCAGTCCCGGCTATGGACTTTTGTTAACGTCTTTTTGCGGACTTATTGCCACCCTTGTAACCCGAAGTTATGCGGGCATTGTACGTTACACTGGCGTAGAGGATGGGCTTCGCATCATGTATGCTTCGGGCCTTAGCCTGCTTCTTGCCGTTCTTGCCAACCTGCTTTACTATTACAATGTTGGAAAGAATGTAATCCCTTATTCTGTATTGTTGATTACATTTTTTACTTCCTTCCTGTTCCTGTTTTATTATCGCCTGCTGGTTAAAACAATCTTCGCTTACTATAAAGGCGATATTGTTAAGAAAGCCAATGTAATCATTTTTGGTGCCGGATCATTAGGGATGATTACCCGGAGTGTTATTGAAACAGATAGTGAAAGTAAATTTAAAGTTGTTGGTTTCTTTGAGGACGACAGCAATAAAACAAATAAGGTTATAAATGGAGTGAAGATTTATCATTGGTCGGAATTTACCAATGTGGTAGAGCGGTTGAATATTCAGCAATTGATTATTGCCGTTAAGGATATCACCAACGATCGTAAAAACGAAATTGTTGAGGCCTGTCTTTCCAATCATATTAAAGTCCGAATAGTGCCTGCCGCTGAGAAATGGGTTAAAGGTGAGTTCCGGATTCATCAATTGAAAGAGGTAAACATAGATGACCTCCTTGGTCGGGATGTTATCAAAATTGGTGAGGATTCGTTAATGTCCTCTCTTTTCAATAAACGCATTTGTGTAACGGGTGCAGCCGGTTCAATTGGCGGTGAACTGGCCAGGCAATTGATACAATACCACCCCCAATCGTTAATTCTGATTGACCAGGCAGAAACCCCGCTCTACGAACTGGAATGCGAACTCCGGGACCTCAACCTGAATGTGAAACTTCAGTTTTTTGTGGCGGATATTACAAATCAGTTGCGCATGGAAAATCTGCTGAAATCAACCCATCCGCAAATCATTTTCCATGCTGCTGCGTACAAACACGTACCGGTAATGGAGTCAAATCCGTCAGAAGCTATTTTTACCAATGTTTTTGGTACCCGGATAATTGCGGATCTCGCTGTTGCCATTAATGCCGAGAAATTTGTGATGGTTTCTACGGATAAGGCGGTCAATCCATCAAGTGTGATGGGTTGTTCAAAACGCATTGCCGAAATATATGTGCAGTCATTCTCCAACAAACTTTCGGGCGAGAGCCTGCACCATACTCAGTTTATTACCACCCGGTTTGGCAATGTGCTGGGCTCCAATGGCTCGGTTATTCCAACGTTCAGG
>JAGUUF010000375.1 GCA_020063545.1 Cytophagales bacterium | reverse complement strand
TTGCCCGAACAGGAAAACCGAGCCATCAATAACAGTGGCATTGGTTACCAGCAGGTTGGTTGAGGGGCTTGCAAAGGTCAGTTTGTTCTTCAGCGTACCGCTTATATCATAATGCAGATAAACATATTCCGAGATATTTGGCGAACCTTGTTTTGGAGCCAGTATAACAATGATGTCCTGCTTTCCTACGGGTTTGCCAGCCTGCTCTTCGCTGATCTCCTGCGAATAGACGAGGGAATAGCTGCCACTAACATCAAGGGGTTTCTCTTTCACATTTCCATCAAAATCAATTGTGAGATGAACATATTTTTTTGGATTGGCCTTATCCTTGGTTTCATAGGATGCAAGGACAACGAGAGCCTGGCCATCTTCGGTCCAGTACTTTTCAATGCCAGCGTAAGCCTTCCCGCTTTCGCTTCTTAATTTTACAGTTTCACTGTTGATGACTTTTCGCGTATCATAACGCTGCTTCTTATAGTTCCAGTTACTTAACTTCACCTTATCGGTAGTGACCCTGAGTTTCATGCCAAGAATATCGAAAGAAGTACAACCGCCAACATAAGCCCCCAGCCGCTGGGTCTCCTTGTCTGGTTTAATTTCCTTAGTTACTGAGGTGTTTTTCTTCTCAATGAATTTCAGGTCCTTGTCAAAAATGTAGTCCTCATAAGTAATCTCTGCTCCTTTCTTGTCGATTTTGTTCTGATAGATAACATGGATTTTGCCGTCCTGTTCGAACCGAACATCATCTATGTAACCCTTTTGCGCTTCTGGGCTCAGGGGCTGAACGGATTCAGTAATGATTTGAGAGTAACCTGCGAATGCAACCAGGAACACTCCACTAATAATTAGGATTTTCATAGTAAATCTTTTTGCTATGAAGTTGAGCAACTACCCCGAACTGTTCAATCGCATGAAAATGTGATTTCCAGAAGCACCATATTCCTTTAGCTTGTAACGGCAAAAAAACTGACATGAAGGCGTTTATTTTGACTGTTTTAATAGTAGCAAACTGGGTTGTTTCTGCACAGCGAACCGTATTGCTTAGTCCACAGAAGCAACTTGTTGCAAAGGGAAAGGAGCAGTATGAGAAAGGGAGCTATGCTGAATCAATTACGACACTGAAGCAAGCCCTTGAAAAGGACAGCACGAACCTGGAAATAATTTATTACCTGGGCATGGCGTATTTGCGAACCGATAGCGAAGAAACCGCTATTCCATATCTGGAATACTATATCCGGAATTACAAATCGCAGAATTCCAGTGTGCTGGAAAAACACAGGGCCATGTACCGGCTGCACTATGTTCGGGAGCAAAAGAAGTTGCGGCAATCCTCCCCAGTGGTGATGGCGGAACCCGTGAAGTTACCGGGAAATATAAACAGTCCATATCCTGATTACGCACCGGTAATGGACGCTACCGGCACCCGTTTGTACTTTACTTCAATGCGTACAGGTGGAATAAGCCCGGAGGCAACTGGAGCAAAGGAGGGTGATGAAGATGCCTATTTCACTGAAAAAAGAGGAAAGGTTTGGGGCGATGCAACATTGCTGCCCACGCCAATTAATTCTTCACTGAGTGAAGGAATAGCCACATTTTCAGCAGATGGCCAGTTTATGATTATGGTGGCATGTAACCGGGGAGATGGGATTGGCCAGTGCGATTTGTATTACTCAGAACTCAATGGTAACCAATGGTCGGAACTTCAGAATATGGGAGATATTGTCAACAGTTCTTCCTGGGATTCCCAGCCAACATTATCGTATGATGGAAAGAGATTTATTTTCATTTCAGACAGGGCAGGTGGATATGGTGATGTT
The DNA here is from genome assembly GCA_020063545.1 of Cytophagales bacterium. Lineage (GTDB taxonomy): Bacteria > Bacteroidota > Bacteroidia > Cytophagales > Cyclobacteriaceae > UBA2336. The sequence goes on along the minus strand of JAGUUF010000375.1, from coordinate 3,154 downwards.
GACATATACATGGTGGAGAAAAATCAATTCGGTGAATGGGGCCCCGCCATGAACCTTGGCCCAATTGTGAATACACCATTTACAGAACATTCTCCCTTTTTTAGCCAGGATGGTAAAACCTTATACTTCTCATCAAACGGCCACCCCGGGTTTGGCGACTTCGACATTTTCAAAACGGTATATGAAAACGGCCAGTGGTCAATTCCAATAAATATGGGCAGGCCACTCAATACTCCGAATGATGATCGGTTTTTCACTATCGGGGGCTCGGGCGAGAAGGGCTATTTCTCCTCTGACCGTACTGGCGACAGCGAACTATATGAAATTGATATTCCCGAAAGCATGCGGCCGGAGCCGACAATCGTTGTTTCGGGCATAGTAACCAGCATTAAAGATGGAAGGAAAGTCAGTGCCTATATACTTGTAGAGGATTTGAATACAGGAGAATTGATTGCCGCCAACAAGAGCAACTCCGTTACTGGTTATTATTTGGTTGTGTTGCCTTCAGGCCGCAACTACAGTGTCTCAGCGAATAAAGAGGGCTATTTTTTTTACTCACAAAGTTTTGAAGTATCCAGGTCCACTCATTTTCGGGAAATTAAAAAAGACATCCAGTTAAAGCCTATCGAAAAGGGTGCAAAGGTTGTTTTGAATAACATTTTCTTTGAGACCGGTAAAGCTGCCCTCACCCCGGAAAGCCGGCTGGAACTGGAAAAGGCAATTGAATTGATGAGAACCAATCCTACTATGGTAGTGGAAATCGGAGGTCATACTGACAATGTTGGGGATGACTCCTTTAACATGAAGTTGTCGCACGATCGTGCCCGGTCAGTACGCGATTACCTGGTAAAGGGGGGTATCGCCTCGGAGCGGCTGCAGGCAAAAGGATATGGCGAACTGAACCCCGTGGCTCCAAACGATACCGAGGATGGGAGGAAAACCAACCGAAGAACTGAATTTGTGATTCTGGAATTCTAACTATCTGTTTACCCAATCAAACGTACTAATCAGGTGCATAATATCCTTCCTCATATACTCGATGGCGGGTTTCAGTGAATCGTTGTGCACTTTAGTGTTGAAGTAGAGCGCACCGCGCAGAAAATTTCTGGTCGAGTCGGTAATGGTAAATTGCATCTGGCTGGGCACCTCGCCCTGTAATTCAACAACCACAGCTGTTTTTCCCGAAGGAGTTTTTACAATCACCTCATCAATGGCGTATGCTTTTATCTGGTGCTTGGCCGCCAGCGTGTATGCATCGTTCACAAATTCTTTCAGCAGTTGTTCGCTGTTTTGAATGGGTTTATAGGTTACGTGGATATTAGATTTTAACATCGGGTAATAAATTTCAACCCAGTAGCGCTCGCTGAAGCCCGAAGTATCGGCCAGCAACCTGGCATGGCGGGAGTATTCGAAAAAATAAGGAAGGGAATCGGGCAGGGGTTGGTATTCCGGTTCCGGCAGCAGCAGGCGGTTATACCCGATGGGCTTTGGAAGAAATTCGCGCTGGCAGCCCACGGACAAACCGAGCATTGCAAAAGCTATGCTTACTACCAAAAATTGCGCTGCGGGTTTCGTGGTGTTCATTTGTATGGTTTACGAAACGGTTACCCGCACGCGCCTGATTCGTTTTTTATCGAGGGATTCAATGGTAAAAGCAAATTGGTTGTAGGCGATGCGATCGCCAACGGCCGGGAAGCCCTCATTTAACTCCAGGATAAGCCCGCCAAGCGATTCGCTTTCACCTCGCACGTCATCGAAAGTATCGGCAGGTATGCTGAGCGCTTTGCAAAAATCGTGGAGCGTAATTCTTCCTTCGAAAACATAGGTATGATCATCAATACGCTGGAAGACCTGTCCGGCTTCATCAAACTCATCGTTAATCTCGCCAATAATTTCTTCAATAACATCTTCGAGTGTAACCAGCCCTGAGGTTCCGCCATATTCATCCACTACAATGGCCATGTGTACATGCTTTTCCTGGAAATCCTTAAGCAACGAGTCGATCTTTTTTGTTTCGGGCACAAAAAACCCTGGGCGGATTAGCGTTTGCCAGTTAAAACCAGGCTCCCGATCAATAAACGGAAGCAAATCTTTAATGTGCAAAACACCCTCAACTTTGTCGAGGGTTTCCCGGTACACCGGCATTCGCGAGAAGCCTGAGCCTTTGATGTAGTCTACCAGTTCATGAAAATTCTTTTCAACATCAACCGCGGCAATATCTACCCGCGACTGCATAATCTGTTTTACGGTAATGGTGCCAAAGTTTACAATGCCTTTAAGAATTTCTTTCTCTTCCCGGGTGGTTTCATCGGTGCTGGTGGCAATTTCAAGGGCCTGGTGCAATTCTTCAACGGTAGCCTGGTACCCTTTTTTTTCAAACCGCTTTTCAACGAAGTTGCTCATTTTCATCAGCGGTACGGATACCGGGCGGCACAGGGCAACCAGTATTTTCCACAACTCCGACATAAGCCGGGCCATGCTGATGTTGTGTTTGGTGGCATATACTTTCGGTAAAATCTCTCCAAAAAAAGTGATGGCGATGGTTACCGCAAGCGTTACCCCCAGCACAATCAGTTCTTCGGGCCTGCGGGTGCCAGCAAGTTCCCACATCAAAAAAGTAGAAATGGTTACAATGCCCACGTTTACCGTGTTGTTCATTATCAGGATGGTAGCGAGCAGTTGCCGGGGCTGGTTCAACAAATCAATAATTGCCCTGTCGGGTTTTGAGTTGCGATCGCGGCACCGGTCAAGGTCATCAGGCTTAAGCGAGAAAAACGCAACCTCGGAGGCCGACACCAATCCTGATATAATCAGCAACAGGAAAATAGCGGCCAGACTTATTACAACCATCGGGTTAATGCCCGATAAAACCTGTAGTAAGGGCTGACTGGGAGGCTCGTCCAAGGGGCTTTACAAATTTATATCCGTTAAAAAGGCAAGTCGTCCGTGGCGCCCGTGTCGGCAGGGAGCGGGATGTTTTCTGTGCCTGTGTTTTTGGGCGGGGCCACCTCGCCTGATGAAGCGGAACTGCTTCCACGCGTGGAAAGCATGGTCATGTTATCAGCCACCACTTCCGTTGTATAACGTGTTACACCATCCTTCTCCCACGAACGGGTCTTCAGTTTTCCTTCAATATATACCAGGTCGCCTTTGT
>JAGUUF010000336.1 GCA_020063545.1 Cytophagales bacterium | reverse complement strand
GAAAATGAAGGAGATTGGTGTGCGGAAAGTACTGGGCGCATCTATTGCCAATATTTCGCGTGTTATCAATACCGAATTCGCAATTATATTATTGGTTGCCTGCGTGCTGGGCGCATTTGGTGGCGCGTGGATGTCGGAGATGCTCATGGGCAGCATCTGGGACTTTTACCAGAAGGCCACCCTTACAACCCTGGTGGTGTCATCAATTATAATTCTTGCAGCTTCGGCCGTAACGGTAAGCTTTAAAACATACCATACGGCAAAAATGAACCCGGTTAATGTGCTTCGCGATGAGTAGCAAGTTAAAACGAAGGTGTAACCAAAACGTGTTTTCAGGCGTCTAAACATCAACCTCCTAAACTGCTTTATCTGTATACGGACTTAGCCTGTAATTGTGTACACCTAATCATGTGAGTATGTTAAAGAACTACATTGTAATAGCGATTCGCAACATTATTAAACACCGTACATTTTCATTCATAAACATTTTTGGGTTGGCTATGGCCATGTCTGTGTGTATGGGCATTATGATGTTGGTAGCCGATCAGATGGTTATGGATCGTCATAATCCGTTGGCCAACCGGATTTACCGGATTACCGCTATCCCGTTCTGGAAGGAATTGAATGGAGCACCGGGAAATGAATATTCAACAACTACGCTACCCGTTCGGGATGAACTCCTTACGAATTATGCGGGGGTTGAAAAGGCCGTGCGCCTGATGCGCGGCTTTGGAAATCATTGGATTGAGGTTGAGCCAAACCATGACATCAATATTCCGGTAAGCGGCTTTTTTGCTGACCCCGAAGTATTGGACCTTTTTGACCATCAGCTTCTTTATGGTGATCCATCAACGGCACTAACTGAACCTTATACGGTAGTACTTACTGAAAATGCTGCCCGGAAACTTTTCAAAGCCGAAAACCCGGTTGGTGAGTCGCTGAAGGTTGGAAAGTTAGGAACATATAAAGTAACCGGTGTAATTAAAGATTCGAAGGAGCGATCACACATCGTAGCTGATGCCTATGCCAGCATAGCATCTGTAAAAAGCCTGGAAACAGCCGGTATTCTTGGTAATAATCTTGATAACTGGCACAATTTTACTCAGGGCTGGGTGTATATCCTTTTAGAAGAGGGAAAGGAAATTGAAGACATAGTGCCTCATTTAGCGCGTATCAGTGAGGATCACTTTTCCAATCTTGTCGAACCAAATACAACCGTTGTAAAGTATGGTTATCAGAACCTCCTTGATATTATTCCCGGTAAGCTCCTGAACAATCCCATAGGGCCCTTTATGCCCTGGTTTATTGTATATTTTCTTGCAGGACTTGCCGGTATAATACTGGTAACCTCGTGTTTCAACTTCACCAATTTATCTATTGCGCGTTCATTAACGAGGGCCCGGGAAATAGGAGTAAGAAAGGTAACAGGAGCCACGCGCTGGCAATTATTCATTCAGTTCATAAGTGAATCAGTTATTGTTTCACTGTTTGCTCTTGTGCTGGCTTTAGGCATAATCTACCTGCTTAAACCATTTATCGAAGAGCTCGCCTTTGCAAAATTTTTGCACTGGAATTTATCCGCTAACTACCTGGTGTATTCTCTTTTTCTGGTGTTAGCTGTTGCTGTAGGTATTGTGGCAGGTTTATTTCCGGCAGGCGTTTTATCAGGATTCCAGCCGGTAAAGGTGCTGAAAAACCTGGGTAACACCCGGCTCATGTCTAAAATTGGGTTACGCAAAGCTCTTTTGGTAAGTCAGTTTACGATTGCCATGATTTTCATTTTAACGGTTATCGTTATGTACCGGCAACTGAGCTTGTTTTCACGCTATGATAATGGCTTTGCCTCGGCTAACAAAGTTGTAATTCAAAAGGGAGAGACATCAGTGGGAACCTTGAAGACAGAATTACTTAAGCAACCCAATATTCAACATGTAGCGGCAGCATCGCACCTTCCGTTAATGGGCATCCAACATGGTGAGGAATTCGTACGGTCGCTGGAAG
>JAGUUF010000295.1 GCA_020063545.1 Cytophagales bacterium | reverse complement strand
TTGTTTAATTAGTTCGGTTGGCGTCAGATTCATTTTATTAACTAATCTGTTTTGTGTTCTTTTGATGACCGTATAATTGTGGTAACTTTATTGTCTATGGCAACAATAGTCAGAAAAAAGTCAGGCAAAAAGTCAGTAAAAAAAGCATTTGATAAAGCGGTATCTTCCAAGGGTGTTGATACAAGGAAATATTGTGGAATCATCAGCCTTAAGACAAACCCTCTTGTGATTCAAAAGCAATTGAGGGATGAATGGGAATAGTGTATTGTTGGATACGAATATTGTTTTGTATCTCTTAAACGGAGATAAAATTCTGGCGGATATTCTCTACCGGAAAAAACTCTACCTCTCATTTATTAATCAGTTGGAGTTATTAAGCTTCAGGGGTATAACTGAAAAGCAACTCAATGAGATCAAGCCGGTTTATTAGTGATTGTATTGTGATTGACATCAATGACGAGATTAAAAGCAATGTAATTGGCCTGAGGAGGGAAAGCTACCTTAAACTTCCGGATTGTATTGTAGCTGCAACTGCCCGTTTTCTGAATATCCCGCTAATGACTGCAGATGTTGATTTTAAGTCGATTAAATCGACCGAAGTAATTATTTACGAATAGAGTATGAATAACCTTCTTTCCAATCGCATTAATGCCATTGAAGAATCGGCCACACTGGCCATGGCGGCCAAAGCCCGTGAATATAAAAACCGCGGCCTGGATGTCATCAACCTGAGTTTGGGTGAGCCCGATTTCAAAACACCGCAGCACATTTGCGAGGCTGCCAAAAAAGCCATTGACGAAGGAAAGTATTTCGCCTATCCTCCCGTAGCGGGTTACCAGGATTTTCGCGAAGCGCTGGCAGCCAAATACCAAAAGGAAAACAAGGTTCCGTACAAAGCCGAAAACATCATTGTATCCAACGGTGCCAAGCAATCCATTGCCAATGCCATGCTGGCTCTGCTTAACCCGGGCGATGAAGTAATTGTGTTTTCGCCTTACTGGGTTAGTTATGATGCGCTCATCCGGCTTTCGGAAGCCACACCGGTTATTGTGAAAGGCAGCATCGAAAACGATTTTAAGGTAACGGCCGGGCAGGTTGAGAAGGCCATCACAAAAAAAACGCGGGCGATTATTTTTTCTTCGCCCTGCAACCCGACCGGTTCGGTTTTTTCAAGAAAGGAAATTGAAGCCATTGCAGCGGTAGTGTTAAAACACGAGAACCTCTTGGTTATTGCCGATGAAATTTATGAGCACATCAATTTCACCGGAGACTCCCTCAGCATTGCTTCCCTGCCGGGCATGTTTGAGCGCACCATAACGGTAAACGGATTTGCCAAAGGGTTTGCCATGACGGGCTGGCGCGTGGGGTACATCGGGGCGCCAAAATGGATTGCCGATGGGTGCAATAAAATCCAGGGCCAGCTTACGTCTGCCAATTGTTCTATTGCACAGCGTGCTGCACTGGCGGCCATCACGGGCGACCCGGAACCAACCCGCAAAATGGTTGAGGAGTACCGCAGCCGCAGGGAAATTGTGTACAGTCTGCTTAAGGAAATACCCGGTGTAAAATCAAACTATCCGCAAGGCGCGTTTTATTTTTTCCCGGATGTATCATCCTATTTCGGTAAATCCGATGGAGCAGTTACCATAAAAAATGACCTTGATCTGTGCATGTACCTGCTGGATAAAGCCCATGTTTCGCTGGTGCCGGGTGGGGCTTTTGGTGACGACCGCTGCATTCGGCTTTCGTATGCCGCGTCCGAAAAGGATTTGCGGGAGGCGTTGAAACGGATGAAGGAAACCCTTCAAAAGCTCAGGTAATCAGCGTTTTGTATAAACACAACAGTTAACGGGTTACCTCCCGGCAATTTTTTCACTAAGGAGTAAAAACCCATGAACCGCTCACTCAATTTCCAGTTAGGCCTTCTCCATTTTGCCCATTTGCTGATGAGTGCGGATGGTAACATTGATGCGCAGGAGAAGCTTATGCTTGATCACATCCGGAAGGAAGAGGATATTCCGCATACCTTGTACACCTACTTTTTAAATGTAGTTGCGAGGATGTCGGAGCAGGAAAGTTACCGTGAAGGCATTGAACGGCTTAATTTGTGTGAAGAGGAAGAGAGACTGGCGGTGTTTGTACATTTATACAAACTTGCCCAGGCCGATGAGCGGATGGATATGAAAGAGGTCAGGTTCCTGCTCTATTCACTTAAGCACACAAATATTGAGTTTGAGGATGTGATTCTTGGTGCACGCATTTCGTTGAATACCCGTGCACCTCACCAGGTACAAAAACGGGTTGCTTAAACTTAGCTCAACACCTCCTTCAGCACCTGCACCGACTTAAACTCACCCAGTGAATCCATATGGGTTTTATAAAACATTAGCAACCAGTCCAGCAATTCCCTGCGTTGTGCAATAGTCATCTCCACGGGGCGGTTGTAATCGCTGTTTACCAATTTACTGATTAAAGAGAACATGTCATCAGCGGCAATCTTTCCGCCTGTAATATCGACTGCAGAAAATATCCCGAATCCTAGCAGGCGACTGAGCCGGATGAGAAAGATCAGGTGAAAATTTTCGTAACCCGATTTCATTTCATCGAGTGTGATTAAGGAGTTTGATAAAAAATTAAACAGTTCATGGGCATGGCTTTCATCCTTAACTGTTTTGTTTACCAGCTCGGTTAAAAACAGGGCAATGGCTGATTTTTTGATGTTGGCAGGGATGGATTGAAAAGGAAAAAAACACTTTACTTCTTTAATGCGCACAATGTTGGCGTGCTCTTTATGGTAAACCACCATATCCAGCAGAGTTAGCGGCTGGTACAGGGCCATCTTACCCCTGGCCGATGCGCTGCGCACCCCGTTAACGATGTACGATTGAAGCCCGAAGTGTTCGGTAAAAATGGTAACGATGATTGATGTTTCCCTGAACCGGGTAAAACGAAAAACGATGCCGCGTGTTTTTTGAAGCACAACAAATCAATTAACAACTGCAATTTTGCCAATCATACTTTCACGGCCATCCTGCGATATGGCAATAACCAGGTAAATTCCGGTTGCAACGCTGCGGCCTGAAACATCCTGCACATTCCACGTTGCCGTGCCTCCGCTGGCCCGGGTTTGCCAGATAAGTTTGCCTGAAACATCGGTGATTTTTACAAAGGAGTCTGCAGCCAAACCGGTAATCCCAACCGTGCCCGTGAAATTTGCCGTTACCGGATTCGGAAATATTTTGATTTTCGAGAACGAAGGCGTGCCGGCTGTGGCATCGGAGCGATACGAAACGATGCCTGCCCCGGTTCCGAAAAGCACTTCACCCGTTGAAGGGTTTATTTCAATAGCGTTGATTTTATCCGAAAGCAACGGACTGTTGGATTCATTGAAATGTAAAATCTGATTTTCACCATACGGATCGAACAACCATACTCCGCGCTCCGTACCCAGCCACTTCCGGTTTCCGCCATCTACAGCAATGGCCGTTGTCTTTTCATCGCGCAGCAGCACCCTGCCGTTTATAAAGGGTTTAACCGAGTTGATGTTTCCACTGAATACGCGTGACGGATCGGGAAAATAGGCAACACCTGCATCGGTACCCACCCAAACTGCTCCGTTGCGGTCGCTGGCAAGTGCATAAACTTTGCGGCTGGGCAAAGCGCCCGCCCCGGAAGCTTCAGTTAACTGAACATGCTGGTTTGTGGCTTTGTTAAAAACCAGAATTCCTCCACCATTGGAGGGATTAAGTGTTAGCCAAACTTGTCCAACGTTATCAACCAACAGGTTAACCGGGTACTGCGATGCACTAACCGGAAAGGAAAACGATTGCCAGGTATTATCGGGCTTAAGCAGGTGAAGCGGTTGCGTGGAATTATAGTTGGCTACCCAAAGTCCTTCAGCCGAAGAAGCAATGGCTGAAACACGGCTGTTGGTTAACGGACTGTTGCCGCTGTTAAAAATGGTTATCGTACCATTATGTACCTGAAGCCCCTCCGTAAAGGATGAAACAAATGCTTTGCTTTCGGAGAAATCAATGCCTGAAACATCCTGCCGGAAATATTCGGGGATGGTACTCCAGTTGCCCAAACTAAAGTAGTTTACGTATTCGGTTTTTCCGGCCGGAGTAAAGTCGGATTTAAAGCCACCGGCCATCGCGAATACTGTACCCGAAAAGTACTTGAGCCTGAAACTGCCGGAAAATGTAGGGCCATTGGGATTGAAAGGCTGAAATGTTCCGCTAAGGTTCGATACGAGGCCGTTCCGGCCATCACCAATCCAAAGGTTTCCGCTGCCGTCCTCAACAGCGCATTGCGGCTTTTGAATAAGGCTGGTTGTTACTTCGGTTAGTACACCGGCATGGCTAAGTTTCCAAACCTGTGTGGAGGTTGTGATTAGTAAGTCAGTAAACGAAGAAAGGCTGCTGAATTCTTCATTCTGTAGAAACGTTTCTTTTGTCCACGTGCCGTTTATGTAGTTATATAGGCCATCGCCATTAACAGCCGCATAAACTTTATTGTTGAAATAGGCGATTGATTGAACCGGGTTATTAAAGCTGCCCTGATTAAAACGTGCCCAGTTAGTAAAGTCCATCAGGTTCTCCGCCAGATTCCCGGCCATTATTCCGTTTTCAGTGGCCAGAAAAATACTGTCGGGTTTAAATGCACTACTATAAATTTTCAATTGAGTTCCGCTTACCCCGAGATCGCGCCAGGTTTCTTTGATTTCCAGGCGAATAAGATCAAACACCACTACACCAAAGTCGGCCGCCAGGTAAGCATAGGACTGTTGAATACTAATGTGATTTATTTGCTTTGACCCGACAATAGTCGGGGAATTTTTGAGCGCGCTGAAATTGATAATTTCGTTTTCTTTTACAATGTCCAGGTTGCCATCAGCATAGCCAACCAATAATTGATTTCGGTTGCCGTCAAAGGCGAGCGTAGTAATGCCGGTTCCGCTAAGCCCGTTAAGCTTGTTGAGTGACGTGAGCGATCCATCTGCCCGATCAACAATACTGATTCCATTGGAAGCGCCCGCATAAATTTTTGATGAGCTTTGAGCAATGGAATGAATGAAGTTGTAAGAAATATGCGCCCGCCAGGTACCGAGGGGAATATCCTGGGCATTAACCTTTACGGAGAAAAAGAGTACCCAGATTAAAAAAAAGGGTGCCTGTATATTCCGGTTAATTGGTTGATTCATTTCTTCTTTTTCTCATCCCCTCCATAAAACTACCGCGGCTCCGGGCTTCATACTGGGCTTTTTCGCCAAGCAGCACTTGCTGGTTATCGTCTGTCAATCGGAAAGAAAACGATGCGAGGTCACCGGTTTGTGCGCAGATGGCATGCACTTTTGTTACAAACTCGGCTACAGCCAGCAGGTTGGGCATTGGGCCGAAGGGTTTTCCTTCAAAGTCCATATCGAGGCCTGCCACAATTACCCGTTTGCCGCTGTTGGCCAGGGTGTTGCATACCTCCACGATGGCGTCATCAAAAAACTGGGCCTCATCAATGCCCACCACATCGCAATCACCGGCAAGCAGCAAAATATCAGAAGCGAAGTTGACCGGTGTTGAGCGTATTGCCCGTTCATTATGCGAAACAATGTTTTGTTCGTGGTACCGCTTGTCGGTAACGGGCTTAAAAATTTCCACGTTCTGCCTGGCAATAAGTGCACGGTTAAGCCTTCGGATCAGCTCCTCGGTTTTGCCCGAAAACATACAGCCGCAAATCACTTCAATCCAGCCGGCCCTGCCGGGCGGATTGTTTCGTTGGAGTTGCGGCTCAATGAACATGGTGCAATTTAGTCAGGAAGGCCGATAGTTTAAATCTGGTGCCTGGCGGGATTGTTTTCGCCTTCCGCCAAATCTTGCCATCTTGCATGCAGCGATGTACCGACTTTGCTATTTTTGACGTTTAACCCGTATTACCCGGTTCATACCGTATGGATGAAAAAATCAGCCTGGAGGCCATAGCCCTGTACAGCGATGCGTTTGCAGAGAAAGTGTTGGCCACGTTTTTCGATAAGAAGGATCGAATAACCGGCAAGGAAATCCTGTCGCTGTGCGAGGTGCACCAGGTAAACCTGTTCGTGGTGCGTGAGTTGTTCCGGGCCTGGCGCGAGGAAGCAAAAAAACTGAAAAGCCCGTACTTCGATTATGAGCATGAGGAGGTTAAAGATGCACTTGAAAAATACATGGGCGTTTTGTCGCAACACATTGCTGTTGACCGATCGCATTTTGCACCCCTGCTGAAGAAAGCTGTG
>JAGUUF010000090.1 GCA_020063545.1 Cytophagales bacterium | reverse complement strand
ACTTACTGGAAAGAGATTGTAAACCTGCTGAAGATGCAGCCTGACCAGTTGCTGGATAAATCGCACCCGGAATATGCCAAAAAGATTGGTTCAAACACCTATACCATGGATGGCTGGCTGGAAGTGCTTGTGTACAACGCCAATATGATTAAAGCCCCGATAGCGGTTTTCAGGGGCATGGCCGTTTTTTGCGAAACGCCAACGGATATTTTCAAACTTCGCCCGGTGCGTGAAGAAAAAGCAATGCCGCATTTGAAATCGTATAAAGAGCGGGATTAGGCTACACATTACTTCCCGATACAAAACTTCGAAAAAATATTTTCGAGTAAATCCTCGGTTGTAATGGCCCCGGTAATTTCGCCCAGGTAATGCAGGGCCTGCCATGGCCATAAAGATCGCCTGTAACGCCTGTAATACTTTAATTTCCGTCATTCTGAATCAGTTATTCCTTTTTGCGGGAGTAGGAGTTATTCCTATTAATAATCTTCATTTCAAAAGAAAACTGATAAACTGATAAGTGATTAATGGGTCAGAGATGCGGTTGTCTGGAGTATATCTGAGTAAGTATGTTTCTGGTGGTTTTATCCTTGCATTCGCTATCGTTATAAGTTCAGGTTTTTACACTTATTTAACAACCCAGGATCTGATTAATACTGCGGAAAAACTAACTGATGCCTACAGGGTTAGTGCCATTTCCAATCAGATTCTTGCCCTTACTGTTGATATTGAAACTGCTCAAAGGGGCTTTGTTATTACGGGTGATTCTTCATACCTGGGACCATATTTTGTTGCGAAGGATACGATTGATTACTTTATTAAGTCACTGCAACAACTTGATCCTGCCAATGCACCTTTAATCGAATTAAGTGACACCCTGCATCGCCTTATTAAGCTTAAGCAACAATTCGTTGAGCATGTGATTCAGGCCAGGAGTATATCGGAAGAAATGGCAAATCAGTATGTGATAACAGGGTTTGGTAAGGATGTTATGAATTTAATTCGGAAACAAATATACTCATTACAGGAAGGGCAACATGGGTTCTTTCAACAAAGTAAGTTAATCTGGAATGAGAGGCTAAAGCAGTTTCAGATTGCGTTTATTACCCTTTCAGTTGTTATTGCCTGTGTTATTGGGCTACTATTTTACTTTATTAACAATGCACTGAAAATCCGAAATGCCACTGAAGCAAAACTTAAGGAGGCACTTCAAGGCGTACGCATGTTGTACGACAATGCTCCATGCGGTTATCTCTCAGTAGGTCCGGATATTCGGATAACAAACATAAACACGACATTACTTAAATGGCTCGGATATTCAAGTAGTGAGGTGGTGGGTAACTTTAAGTACGAGGATCTTCTTTCCGAGGCCAGCAAAGAACAATTTCTGTCAACATTCGAGAGGGATTTTGAGGAGTATAAGACAAAGGGCTTTGTGCAGGGACTCGAATTTGAATTTAAAAGAAAGGACGGGTCTGTTTTTCCTGTGCTTGTAAACAGTTCAGCTATTTTTGATCATCAGGGGAATTTTTATAAGAGCACAACAACGGTATTTGATATTTCAGACCGCAAACGATTGGAACTCCGCTTTAAGTCACTGATTGAGTCATCTCCGGATGCCCTGATCATAGTTAATGATGAAGGCAAAATTCAACTCGCAAATGAGCAGAGCGAATTGCTTTTTGGTTATTCCCGAAGCGAAATGATTGGTAATAAAGTTGAGATGCTGATTCCGGAAGAACTGAGAGCTAACCATGTAGCACAGCGTATGCAATACACCAGCCGGCCGGTAAGACGGCCAATGGGACTGGGGATAGAACTTAAAGCACAAAAAAAGAATGGCCAGCTGGTTCCGGTAGAGATCAGCCTAAGCCCCATTGAAACTGATGAAGGTATGTTGATTATTGGCGCCATTCGGGACGTAACGGAGCGTAATAAACAAGAACAGCATATCAGGCAGTTAAATGCTGAGTTAGAAGCCTTTACTTATTCTGTTTCGCATGATCTTAGAGCTCCACTACGGTCAATTAATGGGTATACTGAAATTCTTGACCAGGAATATGCAAGCAGGTTGGATGATGAGGGGAAACGAATACTGGCAACGGTAACCCGTAATGCAAAAAGAATGGGGCATTTGATTGACGATTTGCTTGACTTTTCTCGTATTGGCCGCCAGGAGTTGAAGAAAGCAAAAGTGGACATGAATCAAATTGTAAGGACAATCGCTGATGAATTTATAATACATGAAAATGGGCGGAGGATTGAGCTCGGCATTGATGACTTGGGGAGCGCTTATGCTGATGTAAGCATGATAAAGCAAGTATGGATTAACCTGCTTTCCAATGCATTAAAATATACATCAAAGAATGAAGTCACAATTATCAGAATTAACCGCCAGGAAAGTTTAACCGAAATTCAATATTCGATTTCCGATAACGGTGTGGGATTTGATGATCGCTATAAGCACAAACTATTTGAAGTGTTTCAGCGGCTACATAGTACACAGGAATTTGAAGGAACAGGAGTTGGACTGGCTTTGGTTAAACGAATCATAACCCGTCATGGTGGCACTGCTTGGGCTTTTGGTAAAGTTGACAATGGTGCCACATTTGCTTTTTCACTACCTAAAACCTGAGTTATGCAAATGAATGTTGTTGAAATATTACTAGTTGAAGATAGTGCTGAAGATGCGGAGCTGACTATTCGAACGCTTCGGCAACACAACCTTGCCAATAACTTACTGCATTTAAAAGACGGTGAAGAAGCTGTGAACTTTCTATTTAATTCTGGTTACGATTCTTATCCGAAACTTATTCTGCTGGATTTGAAAATGCCTAAAGTTGATGGTATAGAAGTACTTAAAAGGATTAAAGAGCATGATGAAAAGCGGATGATACCCGTTGTTGTGCTTACTTCCTCAAAAGAGGAACGTGACATAATTGAGTCGTACAGGTTAAGTGTCAATGCTTACATTACCAAACCTGTTGATTTTGACAAGTTTGTTAATACCATTAAGGAACTCGGAATGTTTTGGCTCATTTTAAATCAACCACCCAAAAAAATGTAAGCTATGAAAGTGATGAAAGAGCTGAAGATACTGATGCTGGAAGATTTGGAAGACGATGCCGGGTTGATAGAAAGGCAACTTAGAGTAGATGGCCTCAAATTTACAAGAAAACGAGTGGAAACCCGGGAAGCATTTCTTGATGCTCTTTATAGTTACGTTCCGGATATTATTTTGTCGGATCATGCACTACCTCAGTTCAATTCTATTGAAGCGCTCAAATTGTTAAAGCACAAACAAATTAATACACCGTTCATTTTGGTAACGGGGGCAGTATCTGAAGAATTTGCGGTAAACTGCTTGAAACTTGGTGCGAACGATTATGTGCTTAAAACAAATCTTTCCAGACTTTATTCGGCCATTGCAGGAGCCTTGAAGCAGTACGAGATGGAAAATAATCGAATAAATACGGAGATAAAATTACGTAAGCAGAATGAGGAATTGATTAAAATCAACCGTGAACTCGACAATTTTGTTTATAGCGTATCACACAACTTAAGGGCACCTTTACTTTCTGTACTTGGCCTAATTCAGTTGGCTCAACGTGAAGACAGCCAGAAACTCTTCCACCAGTATTGGGAAATGATGACCAGGAGTATTCAAAAGCTGGATGAAACAGTTAAGGAGATTCTTGAATATTCAAGGAATTCCAGGATTGCAGTGAATCATACCGAAGTTAGGTTAGCCGATCTTATTGAATCTTCCCTTGAGAACCTCAAGTACCTTGATGGGTTTGATAAAATTGACTTTCAGGTAAAGGCTAATCAAACAATACCTTTTTACTCCGATCCCAGCCGAATATTGGTCATTATCACAAACCTGCTTTCTAATGCAATCAAATACCGGAATCCTTATACAAACAGTACCGTAGTTATTGAAATTTCCGTTTTGCCTCAGGAAGCCCTTATTGTAATTCGAGACAATGGCATCGGTATAGCCCAGGAATTGATTCCTCGAATCTTTAATATGTTTTTCAGGGCTACCGAAAGAAGTGAAGGGGCCGGTTTAGGTTTATATATTGTAAAGGAAGTTGTTGATAAGCTTGGTGGCAAAATCAGCGTTGAATCAAAAGTTGGCGAATACACCATATTTTCTGTTACCATTCCGAATGGTCAACGTTAGTAGCTATTTCGATGAGAAAGGAGGAGATCGATATTCCTGCCATTCTAGACCTTACTGGTGACTTGTTTATTGTAACTGATTCATCTGGAAAGATTTTGTTTCATAGCACCCGTCATAGCGAAGTGTCTCTTTTGGCAAGAAAACCTTTACGAGTTGGAGCATTGGTAAGTGAAATTGTTAAGGTAGGTAGAGAGGAAATTGTTTCTGAAATTATTGCTGAGGTTGTTAAGACCCGAAAACCCTATAAGACTGAAGTAGAGTATACGGGAAGTGAAAACAACCCATTACATTTACAGGTAACCTATGCCCCGGTATACGACAGGCATAACAATCAGCCAAGGGTTTATATTTTAGTTCGTGATATTACGCCACAGAAGATTTTTGAACGAAAACTTTCAAGTCAGGCCAAAAATATAAACAAACTAATTGAAAAATCGAATGCTATTGTAATTGGGCTTGATACACGCGGATACATAACAGACTGGAACGAACATACAGTACGTATTACGGGCTTCTCAAAGAATGATGTATACGCGCAAAAGTTTGCCGATGTTGTTCTTCCGGAAGACGAGCGGGAACCGTTTGACAGGTTGCTAGCTGAAATATTGTCTGTAGGTCAGGTTCGTAATTACGAGATTACAATGCGTACAAATACAAATAAACACATAATTGCCTTGCTTAGCGGTACGCCCCGCACCTCTACTTCGGGCGCAACTATTGGCGTTGCACTAGTTGGGCAGGATGTTACTGAATTGATGGAATACCGAAGGCTCTTGGAAGTTAAGGTTGAAGAACGCACTCGCGAATTGATGGTGGCGCTTCGAAAAGAGCGGGAGATCGTTGAAATGAAGAATCGGTTTGTTTCAATTGCTTCACATGAATTTCGTACGCCTTTGGTTTCTATTCACTCGTCTTTGCAATCCATTAAAACAAAACTTCACTTACATGAACTGAAACTAATTTCGCCTGGAATTGAAGAAATCGAGAATCAAGTCAAGCATCTAAATTTATTACTGGACGATGTATTGACTTATGGCAGAAGTGAGGCAGGCAAGATTCAACCGGTATTTTCACCCATAGTACCTACCAGATTTTTCCATAATCTGAAAATGGATGTTGAAAAAAGTTTCGATAGTATTAAGAAAATTGAAACAAACTTTATAAACTTGAATGGAGAGATAATCAGTGATGAAAAATTACTACGTAGTATTTTCACAAATCTGCTTTCGAATGCAATAAAATTTTCTCCAGGAAAAGATTTGATCCGCTTTGAAGCAGAATGCCTTGGCAATTACCTTGTTGCCAGTGTGACCGATTCAGGTATAGGAATTCCGAAAAATGAACTCGTTAAAATCTTTGAACCCTTTCTACGAGGCGCAGGTGCTTCGGCTATTGAAGGCACGGGGTTGGGGCTATCCATCGTTAAAAAAGCAGTTGAACTTTTACAGGGCACGATAACTGTTGAAAGCCAGGTTAATGTGGGAAGCAAATTTACCGTAAAGATTCCGATAAAATATGATTAAAGTACTCATAACGGATGATCATAAGCTTATCCGGGAAGGAATTCAGATAATGTTGGAGAATGCCGGTGATATTGAAGTGGTCGGTTCGTTAGCATCGGGTGAAGAGGCGGTTAATGCAGTACGCGAAAACCGCCCGGATGTTATCCTGATGGATATATTGATGAATGGAATGTCGGGCATAGAATCTGCCCGATGGATTAAAGAGCTGGATGCCACAATCAAAATACTGGTGGTTACAATGGAGATAAGCAAGGATTATGTTGCAGCGGCTATCAAGGCAGGTGTTGAGGGTTACTTGCCTAAAGATGTTGATAAGGAAACATTGGTTGAAGCGATACGGAAAATATACGGAGGTGAACGGTATTTCAATGAAGCAATTATGAAACTTGTTTTTGAAGACTTTTACTTTCAAGCGAAATTAAAAAGTTCAGGCAAAAAACTCCCCGATGAACTGACGGCCCGGGAAAATGAAGTGCTGGGTCATGTGGCAAGCGGTAAAACCAATCGCGAAATAGCCGATGCGTTGTTTATCAGTGTGAAAACAGTTGAAACCCATAAAGCGCATATTCTCGAAAAACTTGGCCTTCGCAATGCTGCCGAACTAACAAAATATGCCATAAAAAATAAGATTATCCCGGGCTGATCAGGGTTTACCCTGATACTTAGGGGTGCGAAGCAACCATGATTTATTTGCTTATTTCGAGTAAAGGCCATTTGTAAGCTCCCCCGAAAATAGGACAGTTTTGAATTAGACAAAAGGTCTAACTTTAAACTGTTAACTATGAAAAGAACACGATTCACCGAAGTCCAGATT
>JAGUUF010000076.1 GCA_020063545.1 Cytophagales bacterium | reverse complement strand
AATCTGGACTTCGGTGAATCGTGTTCTTTTCATAGTTAACAGTTTAAAGTTAGACCTTTTGTCTAATTCAAAACTGTCCTATTTTCGGGGGAGCTTACAGTCCTACATTAAATTTTGAATATTGGTTATAATGTTTTAAAAAGTCTTTGGCTGCTTGTAGGTCTAAGAACGGTTTATCTCCTGTAAATCTTAATGCTTCTTTGTCAAGATTAAGGTTATAGAAATCTTCAGCGTCATCTATTGTAAGATTTCGCATTATAGTGCGTTGGGTTTCTATTTTGATTTGTATATTCATCCATTTTCACTGTCGCATTTAGTCTCACTGCCAACGTTTATGCGCTTGGCGTTCGTTCGAGATTTCGGAGCACAAAACTGTCAACCATCGCTGAATCCCGCAAGGCGGGACACAAAGCTCCAAGTTTGCACAGCTTGTCCCGATCGACTGAAAGGAGCATCGGGATCACCCGCCTGACCCAAAGCCCGTGTTATAGCCCGTGCTCACCATATTATCATCAATCGATAATTAAGATTTTTTTTGTCATGATTAGTTTATTGTCTTGTGTGAGCCAAGCTAAATACAATCCGCTCGGAAGATTGTTGCGAATGAATGTGAATGTTAAGCCGTTGATATTTTTTATTTCTGCAACTATCTGCCCGAAACAATTGCTGACTTTGAACATAGCATTATTCAATGGAATATTTGTTAGCAATGTTGTTTGAGTAGAAAATGGATTTGGGAAAACAGATAAATAATTTTCCGAAAAGATTTCATCATTGCCGGTTGTTATACAGTCATGTCGCCATATTGTGCCTGCAGATTGAATACTTACTCCACTAGAATCTACCAAGCCGCATGTATTCCAGAGCGTGCTTGGTGTCTGCCAGCCAAGATATGGATCAACAACTGTAAACCAGGTCATACCAACAATTTTGGAAGTATCGCTACTATACCAGTTTATAAGTGTGTCAGCATAGGCAAGTTGTTTTGATGGAGAACCACAGTTTTGCGATATACCTCCTCCATCACCCATACAAGTTTCTGTGAGGAACATTTTTTTTGTTCCTACTTTGGCTTTCGCAATATTAAGCCAGGAAGTAACGTTGGCTGGATTTCCCCAACAAGTATCGTTAGGAGGCCCGAGTGAAGTGTAATAAAAAGTATACCCAATAAAATCCACATGCGGTCTTATTGAATCAATAATGTCATAATTCCCCGACCATGTCAGATTATGAAAAGCAACAACACTTCCAAGTTTTACATAAGAAAAGCCGTCCACATTCATTCGATTTCTAAGGGTGTCAAGAAATGCTCCATACCTTGTTAATCTCCCTGTTCCCCAATAAGCATCTTTGAAATAAGTGTCTATTTCATTTCCAACAGAAATCCATTTTACATTATTTACATTTTGCAGAATATGTTTTATTGCTAGATAATTTTGATTTACAAACGCGGTATCTGAAAAATATGAAGGATTGGAAGTGCTAACTGTAGATGTAAAACCTGTTGGAGATGGGAGTAAAGTGTTTGGGAGTTCAACTTTGATAACAGGATAAACCACATGTACATTGCAGTTGCCAGACCACATCGTTAACTCATTTTCAAATCCAGTGTAGGTGCTATAAGTTGGAACTCCGCCTGAAATCTGCTGAACAACATCAGTCCAGGTAATGTAACGCTGCCTATAATCAAGATTAAATGAGTCAAGCCAATTTGCCGCTTGTTGCCAAGCGGGAACACTATAAAAATTTCCACCATTAGCAGCGTTGCCATGTGTTGGCACAATTACAGCCCCCAAATTTAATCCTTGATTACATTGGGATAAAATATTTTGCTGAAATGTTAGCATTAGTGTCAATAGAATGATTAATTTTTTCATTTGCATTAAGGCTTCATTTGTGCTCGGGCTGTGTTTAAGCACTGGCAACGGTTTGGGTATTGCCGAAGGCGGGGCGTTTCAGTACTACTGTTGATTTGAAAAACAAAGTTAGGTTAAGCACAAAAGTGTCATAGGAGCTCGTCACCCCCGCTTTTGGCAATACCTTGTTATGCGTTTGTGCTACTCTACCATTAAGCATTTAAGTCCGAAGTTCGCAAAGCAGTTTGTCAGCAATTGTTCGGTTACTGATTTCAAGGAGTAACCACACTATGAAGCTCCTGATAGGAACGCTTCGGATGAATATCCTTTGGAAGATTGGGTGCAACAAATTTTGCAAAGAACTCATCGGCCTCTTTTTTGGAATTCCAAATTTCGGTAACATGCCACATGCCTTCAGCATCCGCATACGCTATATGCAGGATAAATCCAGGAGCTGTGCGGATTGCCTGATGGAGATAAACTGATACCTGGTCATATCCTTCAGCGGTCTGACCTTTAACATTAGTGGTAATTAAGACTGCCATAGTTGATTTTGATTTAATTGTTAAGAATTTATCTATTGTTTTAGTTTACAAGTTTATACTTTCCATATATTTGATTCAAGTCTATCTTTAAATGTCAAGAGCGTTTTGTTTTTGATTGTTTAGTATGCAGCATTTCTGTTAGTCAATGCAATTATAAATTTCTTGCAGTTAGTTTGGAGTTCCGGTGCCGCCAAGCATGACGCATAACGTCCGGCTATATACAATTGCACAAATTTCACTTATAAAGTTACCCGTTGCCTTAGTTCAAAACAATATCTTATGCCCCTGCAGGGTAAGGCTGCCTTCGCGTTCCATTTTCTTTACGGTGCGGATTACCGTCTCCACCCGAAGGCTGGTCATGTCGGCCAGTTGCTGGCGTGTGTAGGGAATAATGATGGGCTTATCGGTGCTTCCGGCAAGTTTGGATTTCAGGTAGGTTAACATGGTGGTGAGCCGGTGCTCGGGCGTGTGCGAGGAAATCTCGGTTAAAATCATTGACTTGTACTGCAGCCGGTTGCAGAGTACATGGTCCAGTTTCAGGTGTAAATCAAAATGGTTTTTGAGCAGGTCCAGGAAGTCGGGCTTAGGCAACCGCCACACGTTGCCGGGGGTTAGGGCAATGGCCGTAGCGGGGTAAAGGAAATTGCCGAGCAGGGGAGGTTCGCCAAAACTTTCGCCCGCGTGGAAAATGCCCTGCGTAAACTCCTGGCCTTCGTGGTTAAGAATGTACATACGCACCTGGCCTTCTTCCACCTGGAAGTAATCGGTAGCCGGGTTGCCTTCCTCAAACAACACCTGGTCTTTGCGCATCTTAACAAGCCGCGCCTTATACTGCTCCAGAAGTTTTACCGGAACCAATTTTTTCGATTTGAGGAGAAAATTAGACATTTTATTTGTGAAGATTGGTTGGAGTAGTTGGTAATCGGCACGCACACTACTAAATGCTCCTATTAGTATAATTCCGGAACTGCCAAATTGTGAATCAACCAATAACCAACAACGAACAACCAACAACTATACTACCTGGCACGCTCCGCCCGCACAGGCAGCTTCGGCCTTATGATCGGTTTCGTCATCGGCTTCGTACACGTTTTTCAGGTCAATGGCCTTCAGGTGTTGTTCCAGTTCGTCAAACGTTGCGCGTGTTATGTCTTCGAAGGGTGCTTGTTTGTAGTTTCCGGTATCGAACGGCAGTACGCTCAGCCCGTTGTACGATGCTTTGTTTTGCCACATCCATTCACCCACACGGTGCCAGTCGCCATCGGCAATGGATACCGTAGCCGAAACATTGTTGGCGTTGCTGCCCCTGCGGAAACCTTTCCGCACCCAGTCTTCATTGAATTTTTTAATGCGCTCCAGCAGGTCCATTACATCTTCGGTTCGCACGATGCTTCCCTCCGGTGCTTTTTGCGGAATGCAGATGATGGCCTGCTTGCTGTTGAGCAGGTCATCTTCCAGCAGCTCGGGGTGCGCCATGCTCAGGTAGGTGTAGAGCGCTTCATTTTTGCCGATGCGTATCCTTCGGATGTAGTAATGGTTGTGCCAGGCGTGTATGCCGGATGAAGTTCCTAATACCAGCGAGGATGTGCCCGATGGTTTGATGGTGGTGGTACGTGCGGCAAACTGTATCCCGATTTGTGCCGAGACCGCCAGGTTTACTTTCTTCACTTCCTGTGCCGCTT
>JAGUUF010000252.1 GCA_020063545.1 Cytophagales bacterium | reverse complement strand
TTCCCGAAGACAATATCTCGATTATTAAATCAGGCACGCCATGAACCGTTTCATAGTTGTCAATAATTCTACTGTTCACTTTCGAGATAAACAGTAAATCTGGTTGAACAGCATTAGCATGTTCATCTAAATACACATCAAACGGGGCACAGAATACCTCACCCAAATTATATTCGGTAACAAACAAGTCCAATTGTATTAAAAGTTTCCGAAGAACCCGTTGATGATTTTTAAGGGGTGTTGGCGACATATACAGCGTATTTCCAATAACTTCTGCAAGAGTGCCTTCAGGAAGCATCCGGAATACCTCCATGATTGTTCTGGGAGGAGAAAACAGAATATCCTGTCCTTTCATAATTTAAAATTACAATTTTATACTAAAACTTTCTTCGGGGTTTCCTAAGTTGCCCTCATGGCCGAGACGAAAAAACTTTTCCTGCTGGATGCCTATGCGCTTATTTACCGTGCGCACTTCGCCTTTACCAAAACCCCGCGCATCAACTCAAAGGGAATTAACACCTCCGTTCCGTTTGGGTTTACCAACACCCTGCTGGAGGTAATACAAAAGCAAAAACCCACGCACATCGGTGTTGCGTTCGATACCGCTGCACCAACCTTTCGGGATAAAATTTTTGAAGCTTACAAAGCTACCCGCCAGGAAACACCCGAGGATATCCGGTACGGGTTGCCTAAGGTAAAGGAGATCATCAAAGGGTTTAACATTCCCATCCTTGAACTGGACGGCTACGAAGCGGATGACATTATCGGAACGCTGGCAAAACAAGCTGCAAATAAAGGGTTTGACGTGTACATGATGACACCCGATAAGGATTTCGGGCAACTGGTTACCGATACCATAAAACTTTACAAGCCCGCCTACATGGGCAACGCGGTGGATGTGCTGGGGCCGAAAGAAGTTTGCGAGAAATGGGACATCAGCGATGTATCCCAGGTGATAGACATGCTTGGTTTGCAGGGCGACAGCTCGGATAACATTCCGGGCATTCCGGGAGTGGGGCCCAAGACCGCATCGGTGCTTCTTAAACAATACGGAAGCATTGAAAACATTCTGAAACACACTGCCGAACTGAAAGGCAAGCAAAAGGAATTATTCGAAACCTATGGCGAGCAGGCGCTGCTTTCAAAAAAACTGGCAACCATTATAACCGATGTGCCCGTTGAATTCAATCCGAAAGCATTGGAATACACCGGGCCCAACCCGGAAATCCTTAAACCGCTTTTCCAGGAACTGGAGTTTAAAACCATTATGGCACGGGTGTTTAATGAGCCAACGGCAACACCTGTTAAACCGGTAGGCGCACAGCTCTCCATGTTCGGGGCAAAGGCATCATCAGGTGAATCCAGCACACCTGAGAAAAATACTACGGTGAATGAGCCTGCCGGTTTAATCCAAACAAACAGTGTTGCCGATACCCGCATCGAAAAAGCAATCAACATTCAATCGGTTGCTGAAGTCATTAAAAAAGCAAAAGCATTTTCGGTTGAGGCAATTATCAACGACAACGAACTGGCTGCCCTTGCTTTCTCATGGCAACCCGGCAAAGCCGCTGTAATACCTGTTGATTCTGAGAAAACACTCGAAGCCCTTCGGCCCGTTCTTACCGATACAGCCTTGTTTAAATGCGGGCATAACCTTAAAGCCACCATACTGGCATTGAAAGCAGCCGGAGAAAACCTTACGGGGCCCTGTTTCGACACCATGATTGCCCACTACCTGGTTGAACCGGAATCAGCACACGACCTGCCCACACTTGCCGCCTTCTACCTCAACACTCAATTGCACAACGAAGCGCAACTAACCGAAGAACAACTGGCTGCCGAAAAAGCGGATATCGCCCTGCAACTTAAAAGCAAATTAGCGGCAGACCTGAAAACCCGCGGCCACATCAAACTAATGGAAGAGGTTGAAATGCCGCTGCTCGAAGTGCTTGCCTCCATGGAATACGAAGGCGTTAACCTGGATACGGATGCCCTTGCGGTAATGTCGGAGGAACTTCGGAAGGCAAGTGAAACCCTGCAGCACGAAATATACAAGCTTGCGGGAGGTGAGTTCAACATTAACTCGCCCAAACAACTGGGCGAACTTTTGTTTGAAAAACTGAGGCTTGGCGATAAACCAAAAAAAACCAAAACCGGCCAGTATGCCACCGGTGAAGATGTGTTGCTGAAACTGGCCGGTGAGCACGATATCATAAAAATGATCCTGGACTTCCGCGAATACGAAAAACTTCGTTCAACGTATGTGGATGCCCTGCCGAAACTCATCAGCCCGCGTGACGGCCGCCTGCACACCGATTACCGGCAGGCCGTAGCAGCCACCGGCAGGCTTAGTTCCAATAATCCCAATCTTCAGAACATTCCCATCCGAACCGAAAAAGGAAGGCAAATCCGCAAAGCGTTCATTCCACGCGACAAGAATTACCTGTTCATGTCAGCCGATTATTCACAAATCGAATTGCGCATTGCTGCTTCGTTTGCGAAAGACCAGACGATGATTGACGCCTTCCGCAACAAGCGCGACATCCATACTACAACGGCCGCCAAAGTTTTTAAGGTGCCGATCGAAAGCGTTACCCCGGATATGAGGCGTAAAGCGAAGGAAGTGAATTTCGGAATTCTGTACGGCAGTACGGCCTTCGGGCTATCGCAAAACCTGAACATACCCCGCTCCGAAGCCAGCGAAATCATCCAGTCGTACTTCCAGGAATTTCCGGCCATCAAGCAATACATGGATAATGCCATACTCAAAGCCCGCGAACAGGAGTACGTGGAAACCATTCTGGGCCGAAGGCGTTACCTTCGCGACATCAACTCGCGCAACATTGCCACGCGCGGCTTTGCCGAACGCAACGCCATTAACGCGCCCATCCAGGGCAGCGCGGCCGACATCATTAAGGTGGCTATGGTGAACATTCACCGGTGGCTGCAAAAAGAAAAACTTAAAACCAAAATGATTATGCAGGTACACGATGAACTGGTGTTTGACCTGCACAAGGATGAAGTGGATGTGGTGAAAGAGAATGTTGTGCAGTTAATGAAGCAAGCCGTGCAGTTGGAAGTGCCCATGGAAGTTGAGGTGGGCATCGGCAAAAACTGGCTGGAGGCGCACTAATGGTTTGCTGACTCAGCTTACAATACTGTAACTTACAAACCTGTTAGTCAGAAAACATGATCACCCGCGAAACGATTGAACAGGCCCACGAACGAATCAGACCCTATATTCACCGCACCCCCGTGATGACCTCAGCCGGGCTAAACGAAACAGCCGGCTGCTTGCTGTACTTCAAGTGTGAAAACTTTCAGAAGATTGGCGCCTTTAAAGCGCGCGGTGCCATGAATGCCGTGCTTTCCCTTACCCCCGACCAACGGGCAAAGGGCATTGCCACGCACTCCTCAGGCAACCATGCACAGGCAGTAGCCCGTGCCGCAAAACTTGTTGGCGTGCCGGCTTACATTGTAATGCCGAAAACCGCACCCGAAATAAAAAAGCGTGGTGTGCGGGGTTATGGGGGCCAGATTTTTGAATGCGAGCCAACCGTTGAATCGCGCGAAAGCATGCTGGCCGATGTTATTCGTAAAACCGGGGCAGCTGAAGTGCATCCGTTTAACAACTATGCGGTAATTGCCGGCCAGGCAACCGCAGCAAAAGAACTGATTGAGGAAATGAATGAGAAACTGGATGTCATTCTCGCACCCGTTGGCGGTGGCGGCCTGCTGAGCGGCACCTTGCTTGCCGTAAAATACTTTTCGCCTGAAACAACGGTTATTGCCGGGGAGCCGGCCGGGTCAGACGATGCCTGGCGTTCGCTGCAAAGCGGAAAAATTGAAACGGCCCAGTCAAATACCATCGCTGACGGCCTGCTTACCTCACTTGGCGACAAGACCTTTCCAATTATCCGCGATCACGTAAAGGAAATCATTACCGTTACCGATGCGGAAATTGTTGCGGCCATGAGGCTGATCTGGGAGCGGATGAAAATTATTGTTGAGCCCTCGTGCGCGGTGCCCTTCGCTGCTGTGTTAAAAGCAAAGGAAAAATTTGCCGGCAAAAAGGTGGGCATTATTCTTTCGGGCGGAAATGTTGATTTGGAACGGGCGTGTAAACTCATGACACAGCCAAACCAGTAACTCAAGTTATACATCTAATTCGCCCCCTTCTTAAACTGGTCGAATTTGGATTCGGACTGGCGTTTGGGAAATACGTTGTCGGTGGTGTTCACATCGGCTGTTTCCAGGTTGGGGTCAATCACAATGTTGGTCACTTCCCTTTCCTTGATGAACACTTTGGTTACTTCGTTTTCGTTGGTGCGCCAGATTTCGGCCGGTATGCGTTCAATTTCTTTGCTGCCGTCTTTATAGGTCCATTCAATAACCAGCGGAGTGACCAGGCCACCGGTGTTTTTGAATTTCAGTTCGTACAGGTTTTTACCCGCCAGTTTTTGGCGTACGGCAGTATCGTCAATGCGGTTGCGGAATTCCCGGTAAAGGTCTTCCGGGGTATTCAGCACAGTTAATTCCTGGGGGCCGTTGCTGAAGTCGGTTGGCTTGCTTGTGCCCTTTCCTCCTGCGGTAAGCTCACCCTGCTGTGCTTTTTTGGTTTTCCTTTCCGGATCGGTGGCTTCGGCTTTTAACCGGAACCACCGCACTTCATCCAGTGTCACATCCACATGGTCGGTGGTGTAAAACCACCCGCGCCAGAACCAGTCCAGGTCAACGCCCGAAGCGTCTTCCATGGTGCGGAAGAAGTCGGCCGGCTTGGGATGTTTGAACGCCCAGCGCTGCGCATATTCTTTAAACGCCTTATCGAAAAGTTCAGGCCCCATAACCGTTTCGCGCAGTACCGTTAGTGCAGCAGCCGGTTTGGAGTAGCCGTTGTTGCCAAAACTGGCGCCCTGTGTATCGGAGGCAGCCATCACCGGGCGCATTACGCTCTTATCGCCCTTCATAAAATTGACGATGGCCTTGGGTGTGTTTTCATTGTAGTTAAGGTGGGGGTAACGCTCGCGCATGGTTTCTTTTTCAAGAAAAGAATTGAGCCCCTCGTCCATCCAGGTGCTCTGCCGTTCATCCGAGTTGATGATCATCGGGAAATAATTATGCCCCACCTCGTGCACAATAATGTACACCATGCGCACGCGTGTGCGTTCGGATATCGTGCCGTCTTTTGCCGGTCTGCCGCCATTGAACGACACCATCGGGTACTCCATACCACCGCCTACCCAGTTAACGGAATAGGCCGTGGGGTAGGGATAGTCAATGGTTCGGGCAGAATATACATCCAATGTATTCTTAATTGCCAACGTGGATTCCTGTGCCCACAGCGGGTTGCCTTCTTTGGGGTACAGCGATTGCGCCAGCGGGGTGTTGTTGCCGTTTTTAACGGCCATGGCATCCCAGATGAACTTACGCGATGAGGCAAAGGCAAAGTCGCGCACATTTTCGGCATGAAATTCCCAGGTTGCTTTTTTCTTCGAGCGTTCTTTCTCCTTCTTCCGCGCTTCTTCTTCGGTTACAATAAACACCGGCTTATCAAATGTTTTGCGGGCTCTTTCAAACCGTTCCAGTTGCTCTTTTGTGAGCACCTCTTTGGGATTTTGCAGCCATCCTGTTGCGCCTACAATGTGATCGGACGGCACGGTGATGCGCACCTTGTAATTTCCGAATGCCAGCGCAAATTCGCCTGCGCCCAGAAACTGCTTGTTCTGCCAGCCTTCGTAATCATCGAACACGCACATGCGCGGAAACCACTGGGCAATGAAATAGATGTAGTTGCCGTCATCCGGAAAGTACTCCATGCCGCTGCGGCCGCTCACCTTCATCATGTCGTTGATGTTGTATTTCCACTCCACCGAAAAGGACACCTGTTCGCCAGGTTTCAGCGGCTGGGGCAGGTCAATGCGCATCATGGTGTTGTTGATTACATACGGCAGCGGTTTGCCTGTTGCATCGGCTACCTTACCAATGGTATATCCCCCGGTGTAATCATGCAGGTTAAGGGCATTGGCAACAAACCGTGTGGCTATGGAATCGCGGATGACCGATGAGCGGGTTTTGCTCAATGAATTTTCGCGTGCGTTAATGTTCTGGTCAAGCTGCATCCACAGGTACGTGAGTGTTTCGGGTGAATGGTTGAAATACGTAACCGTTTCCCTGCCCGACAGTACCTGGGTTTCGTCATTGATCTCCACATCAATTATATAATCGGCACGCTGCTGCCAGTAGGCCGGGCCGGGCGAGCCGGAGGCAGTGCGGTAGCTGTTGGGTGTGGGCAGAAGTTGATCAAGCTGCTCAAACTTTCCTTTCCATTGCTGGGCGTGGGCCGTACCAACCAGTAAACTTATAAGAACTAAAACGTTTTTCATTTTCAGCTAATTCATGACTACCAAACTTCACGCGAATGGCGGAAGCAGCATTTTAATTACCTTTTTTAAAGCTATCAAATTTCGATGGTTCGTTTCGTTTGGGAAACACATTATCGCTGGCATTCACATCGGTTGTTTCCTTAAACGGATCGAGCACCACCGAAACCACCTCTTTTTCTTTCACAAACACTTTCGTAACCGTTTGTTCATTGGTTCGCCATATCTCTGCAGGTATGCGTTCAATTTCCTTGCTGCCGTCTTTGTAGGTCCACTCAATGATTACCGGCATCATCAGCCCGCCTTTGTTTGAAAGCTTTACTTCATAGATATTTTTATTCTGCAGTTTGCCAATGATGGCTTTGTCATCAACCCGATTGCGGAACTCCCCATAAAAGCGCTCATCGGTAGGCAATACGGTTAGCGGTTCAGGCCCGCCTGAAAAGTCAGTAAAGGTTTTAGTGCCTGCAGAGCCGGTGACACTGCTTTTTTTGGCCGAAACATTTTTCTCCGGATTGGCCTGCTCCGTTTTGAGTGTATACCATTTCACATAGTCCACCGACTGGTCCACATTATCGGTGGTATAAAACCACCCGCGCCAGAACCAGTCCAGGTCAACGGCAGAAGCATCTTCCATGGTGCGGAAGAAGTCGGCCGGCATGGGATGTTTAAATGCCCAGCGCTGCGAATATTCCTTAAAGGCTTTGTCAAACAATTCTTTTCCCATCACGGTTTCGCGCAGGATGTACAAGCCGGTTGCGGCCTTCTGGTACTGCTCGGCACCAAACTGCAGCACCTGCTCAGAGTTGGTCATGAGCGGACGTTGGTAGCTGCGGTCTCCCTTCATGTAATTAACAAGTGCTTCGGGTTTGCCGCGGCTCCAGTCATCTTTCGGGTAACGCTCCATTTCGGTAAGCAGTTGTACAAAGCTGTTAATGCCTTCGTCCATCCAGGTCCACTGGCGCTCATCGTTGTTGATGATCATCGGGAAAAAGTTGTGGCCCACTTCATGCACAATTACTCCAATCATCCGCATCCGGTCAGCATTCGAATAGGTGCCATCTTTTTTTGGTCTTCCGAAGTTGAAGCAGATCATGGGATACTCCATACCGATGGAGGCGGCATGCACCGAAATAGCCACGGGATAGGGGTAGTCAATGGTCATGCGCGAATACACTTCAATGGTATTTTTCACCGCAAGCGTTGATTCTTTTTCCCACAGGGGATTGCCTTCCTTCGGATAGAAGGACATGGCCAGGGGTGTGTTGTTGCCGATTTTTACGGCCTGG
>JAGUUF010000322.1 GCA_020063545.1 Cytophagales bacterium | reverse complement strand
GTAGATGCAAAATATAAACCCTTTACGCAGTTGCTTAGTCGTTACCCGCACTTACACACTTAATTGGGCAGTGTCACAATCTGCAATAATACGACTGGGCCGCCCCTGAGCCACAAGTGTCGGCAAAGTCTGTAACGTTTCGGGTACCAACACAATCATTTA
This sequence comes from Cytophagales bacterium, assembly GCA_020063545.1. GTDB lineage: Bacteria > Bacteroidota > Bacteroidia > Cytophagales > Cyclobacteriaceae > UBA2336. The sequence continues at coordinate 4,837 of JAGUUF010000322.1, read as the reverse complement.
GCATGACCGGCCCCCTGGCACTTGAAGAAGCAAAAAGGAAAATTTACCGGTATTGTGCCTACCAGGAGCGCTGCCACCAGGAAGTAAAAAGCAAACTGTACGAATTAGGGTTGCGCTCAAGCCAGGTGAACGAACTTATGGCCCACCTGATTTGCGAAGGCTTTCTGAACGAAGAGCGCTTTGCCAAATCGTTTGCAGGGGGCAAGTTCCGGTTGAAAAAATGGGGCCGGCTCAGGATCACCCAAGAATTGGAATCCCGCGGCCTGACACCGGCCTGCATTCGGATAGGCCTGAAGGAAATTGATGAGGCGGAGTATCAAAAAACCCTGCATACGCTTGTGCGGAAAAAAATTAGCCAGTACACAGCCGATAACCCCTTCAGGCTGCGCGATAAAGTTGCCAAAGCTATAATGCTGAAGGGATTTGAACCCGAACGGGTGTGGGAGGAAGTGAAAGCACAACTTCCGGTTTAACTGTGTTTGTACTCCCTGCGACAATTCATAAATTAGATTACCGCCATTTTTGTACCGGCAAATTTTATAACGCTATGAAGGGATACTTTTTGATAATCGGGTTTTTGGCAACGACTTTTCTCATCGCGCAAAGCGAGGATCAGCGCACCAGGCAGTTTAACCTGAAAAATAACCTGGCCATACAGGGGTACGACCCGGTGAGTTATTTTAGCAACAAACCCGTTGAAGGTAAACCCGAAATCAGCTATACCTATAAAGGTGTTACCTACAGGTTTGCCAGCCAGCAAAACCTTAACCTTTTCAAAACCAGCCCTGATAAGTATGAGCCGGCTTATGGGGGCTGGTGTGCCTATGCCATGGGCGAAAACGGGGAAAAAGTAAAGATTGATCCCGAAACCTTTAAAATTATTGACGGCAAAGTTTACCTGTTCTATAACTTCTGGACGAACAATACCCTCACCTCCTGGAACAAAAACGAAAGGCAACTGAAAGAAGCGGCTGACCGGAACTGGGCTAAATTCGTCCGTTAAACAAAAAAAATATCCCAGGCCATTGGCTTTTACTTTGCGTTTTCTTTTACGTTATCTTTGTAGAATCTACATACACCTATGAAGCTTACTACCGCCTGCTGCAACATCTTATCGCAGCTCACAGGCCTGGTTGAACAAATCACCACGGATGATTTTGTAAAACCTGTTCCCACTCTTGGCAACAGCACCATCGGCCAGCACCTCAGGCATACGCTTGAGTTTTTTATTTGCCTGGAAAACGGGTTCGAAAACGGAGTAGTTAATTACGACAAGCGGCAGCATGATAAGCTAATCGAAAGCGATAAGTTTATTGCCCTGTCGGCTTTGGCAAAAATCAGAACCTTCGTGGAGGCTCAACAAACCGATAAGCCCTTGAAACTTGAAGTAGGCTACGACCTTGTAGAAGAAAGCTATGCGGTTGTTCATACCAACTTTACCCGCGAACTGGTGTATAACATCGAACATGCCGTGCACCATATGGCCATTATGAAAATCGGTATTCGCGAAGCAGCGCCTTATGTTGCATTGCCGGCCGACTTCGGTATTGCTGCTTCTACCATTCGCCACCAGGCAAAAACAGCAGTTGCTTCAGCATAACGGAGCAATGAATTTCTGGCATCGATTGCTGAAAAGTAATTTTATTATTCGACTGAAGAACTGGGAGTACTGGCCGTTCGAGGTTTTCCAGTTTCCGGTAATCCTCTATTGGCTCTGGTTGTCATTGCGGGCCAGGTCGCTCATGTTTTTTTCTGCATCCAACCCGGGCATACCGCTGGGCGGCATGTATGGCGAATCCAAGTTTGATATTCTGATGAAAATACCTGCACACCTCAGGCCCAGAACATTGCTGATGAAATTTCCGGTTTCTGCCGAACATGTGCTGCTTGAATTGCAACAACATGCGATGCCATTTCCCCTGATTTTTAAACCCGATGTGGGCGAGCGGGGCTTTATGGTGGAGCGGATTTTTTCTGAAGCGGATGTAGCAGCGTATTGCAGCAAAATCAAAGCCGATTTTCTGGTGCAGGAACTGGTTGACCTGCCCGTTGAATGCGGGGTATTTTACATTCGTAAACCAACTGACACGAACGGAAAAGTAACCTCGCTAAACCTGAAAGAAATGCTTACCGTTACCGGAGACGGCAGGCGCACCCTGCGCGAACTGATTTTGGATAATGAGCGGAGCAAATTGCAATGGGACCGACTGAAGGAAAGGTACCACGATAAGCTGGCTACCGTTTTGCCGGCCGGAGAAGTTTGGGAGATCAACTCCATCGGAAACCATTGCCTGGGCACCAAGTTTCTGAATGGCGAGCAGTACATTACTCCCGAACTTGAAAGAACATTCGATGCCATCAGTAAGCAAATTGATGGTTTTTTTTATGGCCGTTTCGATTTGCGCTGCGAGGGCCTGCAGGCCTTGTATGAAGGACGGGTAAAAATCATGGAACTGAACGGGTGCGGTGCCGAGCCCGCCCATATATACGAGCCCGGCTTCCCCTTATTCAAAGCCTGGCGCACACTCTTTCGGCATTGGGAAGAGATGTACGCCATCAGCGTGAGCAACTACAAGCACGGAATAAACTACGCCAGCTTAAAAGAAGGATTGGCCGCTTACCGAAAATACAAAGCAGCTATTGCGTAATCCGAAGAATTGTTTGGGCATCAAAAAGCTGCGTAATCAAAACACCAACTTACCCGAAGGATTGTTCTTCATTAGCCGAAGGCTGCGCACCTTTTCGCCAACGGTAACGTGTACCAGGTTCGACTGGTCATCATAGGTTTCGGTAATGATGCTGTTCAGCACTTCAATGGTTTTCCATTTTTTCACTGCCCGTACCTGTATGAAACAAAGCAGGGCATCATCTTCCACCTGCGTGCCTAAAAAATTCAGCGCTTGTCTTTTGCCGTCAAGCGAAACGGAAAACCGCTGCAGAATGTAGTCTTTCACCAGCCCATCGGTGGTTGACTGAGCCGGGTTTAACAAATCCAGTTCGGGATTGTTACGCTGGGCGCGGACAGACGTTTCCAGGTCATCAATAAATATCCGCATAATGATTTCAAGTTCACGCTCCTTTTCATCGTGCACAATATCGGTAACCGATACATGCAACGGATGTAAGGCGGTGAGGATACAAGACAGGATAACCGGTAAAACCATCGTTCAATATTACAAACAAAAGCCAGTCCAAAGTGGAACGTAAAATACAATCCCGGCTTTTCAGTTAAATACCATTATGTTTGCACTCTGAAAATCAGGTTTGAATGAGTGAGTTTGAACTGTATTTCGGCCTCGGCAAGGATCACATCCTCGATTACAGGAATGGCTACGATCACATCCTGTTTGTGGTGGCCTTATGCGTGCTGTATGCCTGGCGCGACTGGAAACGGGTTTTGATTTTGGTTACCGCGTTCACTATCGGGCATTCTATAACCCTTGCGCTGGCAACACTGAATATTGTTTCGGTTAACCCCGACCTGATTGAGTTCCTGATTCCGCTAACCATTTTTATAACCGCCATTTCAAACCTGTTTAAAAACGAGCAACACTTTTCAAGCCGCGCGCTCTGGCTCAGTTACGGCTATGCCCTTTTCTTCGGGCTTATTCATGGCCTGGGATTCAGCAACTACCTGCGCAGTATCCTCGGAAAAGACCGCAGCATTGTATCCCAGCTATTTGCCTTTAATGTAGGCCTTGAGTTCGGCCAGATAATAATCGTTATGGTGTTTCTTACCGTAGCGTTTATTGTGGTTGATTTGTTTACGGTAAACCGCAGGGATTGGAAACTGGTGGTGTCATCGTTGATTGCCGGCATGGCGCTGGTGCTGATAAAGGATAAAATTTTCTGGTAGAATAATCAAAACGAAATGATGAGAAAAACAGGTATTGTAGTGATGATGGTGAGCGCTGCCCTGGCCTGGGCGCAGGAACCCGCCAAATGGCAAGGTAAGTTTGAACAACTGGAACAACTGCTTCCAACCCCCAATGAGTATCGTACCGGTTCCGGATCGCCCGGCCCTAAATACTGGCAGCAAAAGGCCGATTATGAAATTGCCGTAGAACTGAATGACAACAACCAGTCTGTTACCGGAAAAGAAACCATCACCTACCACAACAACTCACCCGAAACGCTGAAGTACCTGTGGTTGCAGCTCGACCAGAACATACTGGCAAAGGGAAACATGACCGACAAAACATCGGTAACGCGTGTGCGCGATTCGGTAGCCGCCAAATCAGTGGCGGGTTCATTGGCCCTGTACGATTTTGACGGAGGCCATAAAATAAAATCGGTAACCGATGCCGGTGGAAAAGCACTGCCGTATTTTGTAAATAACACCATGATGCGTGTTGATCTGCCCCAGCCACTTGCCCCCGGCAACAAGTATGTGTTTTCAATCGAATGGTCGTACAACATTGGCGACCGCATGCGCGATAACCAACGCAGTGGCCTGGAGTATTTTCCGGAAGACGGAAACTATGTGTACACCATTGCCCAGTTCTTTCCGCGCATGTGCGTGTTCGATGATGTTAACGGCTGGCAAAACAAGCAATTCCTCGGGCAGGGTGAGTTTGCCCTTCCGTTTGGCGATTACAAAGTAAAGATTACGGTTCCTTCCGATCACATCGTGGCGGCAACCGGCATGCTGCAAAACCCGCAGCAGGTACTTTCCAAAACCGAACAGGAGCGTTTCGAAAAAGCCAGAACTTCTTTCGACAAGCCGGTAATAATTGTTACCCAGGAGGAAGCCACTAAAAAAGAAAAAACACGTGCAACCGATAAGAAAACCTGGGAGTTTCATGCTGCCAACGTGCGCGACTTCGCTTTTGCTACT
>JAGUUF010000184.1 GCA_020063545.1 Cytophagales bacterium | reverse complement strand
CCGGTTGTGTGCGCGACAGGATGGTGGGCAGCAGTTTATCGCTGGCGTTGGTTGCCAGGATAAAATAGGTATGCGAGGGCGGCTCCTCCAGTATTTTTAACATGCTGTTGGCCGCAGCGGCATGCATCAGTTCAGGGTGCCAGATGATAACCACCTTGTACCTGCTTTCGAACGGCCTTAGTGAAAGTGTTTGGATCAATTCCCGACTTTCTTCGGTTGTAATAATCGGCTGTTTGTCTTCTCCTCCGTAATATGCAGCCCAGTCATCCAGTGTTCCGAAAGGTTGTTCGAGCAAAAAACTCCGCCATCGTTTACGCAGTTCGGCTTTTAGGGTGTCATCATCGCTTGAACCTTTTATTTCCTTTGATCCCCTCATGTTCCCTACCGGGTAAACAAAATGTGTATCGGGGTGAATGTGCTTCAGGCTTTTGGAGCATGCCGCGCACGTTCCGCAGGCGTCATCGCTTTTGGCCTCGCAATGCAGGTAGGTGGCGTAGGCAAGGGCCAATGGTAATACCAGCGAACCGGGCTGGCCGGCAAACAACTGGGCATGTGCCATGTGGCCGTTGCGGAGGCTGTTAACTAAAAGTTTTTTTGTAGCGGTAAGACCCGGAGTGGATTCAAATTTCATTTCTTCTCCCAGATGCGGTTTACGGCCGTTTCGTTAAAAATGGTTTGTAAAATACTTTTTTCAAGCTCGTTTAATTCTTTTCCTCTGCGGGCCATTACTTTTTCTGCTGTTTCAAAAGCTTTTGCAAGTTGAAACGTTGTGAAGCCGCTGGCACCACCCCACGCAAACGAGGGAATAAAGTTGCGCGGAAAACCATCGCCAAAAATATTGGCCGATACGCCAACTACGGTTCCGGTGTTAAACATGGTGTTGATGCCGCACTTGCTGTGGTCGCCCATCATCAGTCCGCAGAATTGCAGCCCGGTGTTTGCAAAACCTCCTTTGGCATAACTCCATAGTTTTACATTTTCGTAATTGTTCTTCAGGTTGGATGTGTTGGTATCGGCTCCCAGGTTGCACCATTCGCCAATTACGGAATTACCAAGAAAGCCATCGTGCGCTTTGTTGGAGTACCCGAAGATAACCGAGTTGCTTATTTCTCCTCCCACTTTACAATAGGGGCCAATGGTACTGTCGCCACGAATTTTAGCGCCCATATTCACGTGCGAACCTTCGCCCAATGCAAACGGCCCTTTAATCAGTGCGCCTTCCTGCACAACGGAATTTTTGCCCAGGTAAATGGGTCCGTCTTCAGCATTTAACACTGCAGCGCGGATGTGTACCCCACTTTCAAGAAAGATATTCGATTGGTTGTAAACTTTGGTGTGGATATCCGAAACCGGTTCACTTTTTCGTCCGGTAGTCAGCAACTGGAAATCACGCTTTAGCTCAGCCGAATTGTGTTGAAAAATTTTCCAGGGCTGATCAATTACCGTAACATCGGGTGTGTAAGGTAAAAAACGGATAGACGACACGGTTGGCAACGAAGGCTGTGCTGACCGGAAAGCCAGAACACGATCATCTTTTTTTAGCCCTTCGCCATGCTGCAACCGGGTCACTTCCGCAAGCAGGGAAGGGTCGGGGCAAACGGCCGCATTGAGCATCAGGTTATCGGCAGCCTGGGTAAGTGGATATTTTTTTGAGAGGTAATCCTGCGTGAGGTACGATGCCCCGGCATTCAGCGCTCGTTCCCACTTTTCGGCAATGGTTAAAATGCCTACGCGGATTTTTGAAACCGGCCGGGTAAATGTAAACGGCAACAGGTTTAGCCGGATGGCCGCATCATCGAACAGGATCACGTTCATGGGGTAAATATAGACCTATGACGGTACAATGTGAATTTTGCCAATGGCCGGGCATAAAAAAACCCTGGCGGGAACCGCCAGGGTCTAAGCATATAAGAAGAAGTAATTAAGATTTCTTTTGATATTTTTTCTGGAATTTCTCCACACGGCCGGCTGTATCCACAAACAGTTTTTTGCCGGTAAAGAAGGGGTGCGAGGCCGAGCTCACTTCAATCTTCACCAACGGGTACTCTTTGCCGTCTTCCCACTTAATCTTTTCTTTTGATTTAAGGGTTGAGCGTGTCAAAAACTTGTAATCGCTTGATGTATCGTAAAATACAACTTCCTGGTAATCTGGGTGAATGTCCTTTTTCATCGCGTTTCGTGTCGTTTTTCTTTAAAAGGGACTGCAAAGATAAGCGTTAGATAAGGAAATTCAAGCCGCTGCCGGGCTTTTTTGGGACAACCAAAGAACCTGTGTATTTTGCTCAAATTCGTTCGGTTTTTAATGAATTTGCGCCTCCTTTTTGCCTGCATGGCCCCCCTTTCGGTTTTCGCTCAAAGCAGCTATGCCCCTTTGAATGAAACCTACTACCACGCTATTGACCGGTATGAAATCCGAACCGGGCGGGTGTTACCCCAGTTGTTTACCACGGTAAAACCCTACAAGCGGTCTGACATTGCCGCTTATGTGGACACCGTAACAGTTCTGAAAGGATTTGTTTCGAAAGCTGATGTTTTTAATCGCGATTTTTACCGTAACGATAATTGGGAGTTTGCGCGCCCTGAAACCAACACCAGCCGGAAGCCTTTTTTGAAGCACATCTATAAGGTACAATCCGACTTTTATTATGTTGATGAGCCGGCTCTGGACCTGCACGTTAACCCGGTGCTGTATGCAGGTGCCGGTATAGATTCGCGTACGGATGATATGCTTTTTGTCAATACACGGGGGGTTGAAGTACGTGGTATGATTGACAAAAAAGTTGGCTTTTACAGCTACCTTACCGATAACCAGGTGCGACTGCCCGCCTATGTTACCGATTTTGTTGCCGATTCGCTGAACAAACATCCCGTCATTCCACATGAAGGATTTTGGAAAACGTTTAAGGACGATCAAGGCTTTGATTTTCTGCAGGCCCGGGGCTACATCACCTTCGAAGCCACCCGGCACATTAACCTGCAGTTCGGGCACGACAGGTTTTTTATCGGCAATGGGTACCGCTCGCTGATCTTTTCAGATTTTTCTCCGCCAGCCTGGTTTGTAAAAGGTAATGTTAAGGTGTGGAAACTGAATTATTTCTTCAGTACGTTTCAGATGACCGGAGATGTCCGGGGTGATACGGGCGGACTGAAATCAGTAAGCGGGGGATACCCGCAAAAATTTACGGCCCTTCACCACTTGAGCATCAACATCGGTAAAAATTTTAACCTTGGAATTTTTGAGTCGGTAGTGTTCAGTGCCGATGACTCCACGGGCTCAACAGCATTCCGGCTGGACTACCTTAACCCTGTTATCTTTTACCGTGCCATCGAACAACAAAACGGTAGCAGCGATAATGTTATTCTCGGAATGGATTTTAAATGGAATATTCACACCGGTATTCAATTGTACGGCCAGTTTGTACTCGATGAGTTTGTACTTGAAAACATTAAAGCAGGCAACGGCTGGTGGGCAAATAAGTTTGGCATACAGGCGGGCATCAAATACATTAATGCATTGGGTGTTGATAACCTTGATCTTCAGGCCGAGACGAACATCGTGCGCCCCTACACGTATTCGCACAACACGCTCTATGGAAACTACTCCCACTATCGGCAGTCGCTGGGCCATCCGCTGGGATCAAATTTCACCGAAGTGGCCGGCATTGTGCGCTATCAACCGCTGCCGCGCCTGCAACTTGCCGGGAAATTAATTCTTACCAAAACCGGTCGGGACTCAACCGGGCTTAACTTTGGTAGCGATATCCTTAAAGACAATTCAACCCGGAATAACGGAACGGCTGACAAAGACTTCGGAAACAGCATTGGACAGGGTTTTCGCAATGATATTACATTTGCCGGGTTGTCGGCTTCGTGGATGCTGAAGCACAACCTGTTTATCGACCTCAACGTAACCATCAGACAGAGCAAGAGCGACCTTGAATTTTACAACAACAACTCAACCATAACTTCGTTAGCTTTGCGCTGGAATATCCCGCAACGGCTTTACGAATTCTGATCCATGAAGATTTACTTCCGGATTTTACGATACGCACCGAATATTGTACCCCGGCTTATCCAGTTTTTTATCTATTCAATTCTGGGTGTATTGTTCAGTGCTTCCTACCTGGGATTAATAATGCCGATGCTTGAAGTATTGTTTACACAAGGGGTAACCGCTTCAGTACCCGCCCCGCCCGAACCATCGGTTTCAGTTGGGTATGTTACTTCTTTATTCAAGTACCAATTTGCCAGAGTTATTGCCGAACAAGGCCGCATCAATGCCTTGTTGTTCGTTTGCATCCTCATTGTGGCCGCAGTTTTTCTGGCCAACCTGTTCCGGTACCTGGAGCGGATGACGGCCTCGCGCATTAAAGTGGATATCGTAAAGCAGATGCGTGTCCGTCTTTTCAGCAATGTGTCGCGCCTGCACATCGGGTATTTTAATCACCAGCGCAAAGGCGATTTGATTTCCCGGTTTACCAACGATGTTGGCGAAGTTGAGGTTGCCGTTGTAAACAGCCTGAAAAGTGTTTTGAAGGAACCGATAACCATCATCGTTTATTTTATTATCCTCTTTGTCATCTCGGTTAAACTAACCTTGTTTACGCTCATTTTGCTTCCGGTAACGGGTGGTATTGTGGCCGAAATCATTAAGCGGCTGCGCAGAAAAGCCAAGCAAAGCCAGGAGGCCATGGGAAGGATTGTAAACATACTGGATGAAACGTTTAGCGGCATGCGGGTTATTAAGGCATTTAATGCACGCGATTTCATTTTAAAAAAGATTGATGATGAAACATCCTACCACCGAAGGGTAAACCTGTCAATTTCCCGGAAGAACGAACTCTCGTCTCCGCTGTCTGAATTCCTGGGTGTTATCATTGTTGCCGTTATCATGTATTACGGTGGGCAGTTGGTAATGGCGGGCGAAGGGCTGAAACCAGAGGTGTTTATGGGTTTCCTCGCATTTTACGCTTCGCTTATCCAGCCCGCAAAAAACTTTTCCAACGGTATTACCTCGCTTCAAAAAGGAACGGTCGCTGCCGAACGTATTTTTTCGGTAATGGACATGGAGCCGGCCATTCAGAACAAGCCCGGTGCCTTGCCGGTGAACGAGTTTAAGAATTGCATTGAGTTCAGCAACGTAAGTTTTGCGTACGAAAAAGAGCCCGTGCTCAAAAACATTTCACTAAAAATTGAAAAAGGGAAAACCATCGCGCTTGTCGGGCCATCCGGTGGAGGCAAGTCAACACTGGCCGATTTGGTGCCCCGGTTTTACGATCCTACCGAAGGCGCAGTATTGCTTGATGGTGTTGACCTGCGCGATTACGATTTGGAATCGCTGCGTAAACTGATTGGCGTGGTAACACAGGAATCCATCCTTTTCAATGACACCATCTTTAACAACATTGCCTTTGGCATGCCCAACGTAGATGAGCAGGATGTAATGAATGCGGCCAAAGTAGCCAATGCGCACGACTTTATTACCGCGACCGAAAATGGTTACCAGACCTTTATTGGCGAACGCGGCTCCCGGCTATCGGGCGGGCAACGCCAGCGCATCGCCATAGCGCGGGCTGTGCTTAAAAACCCGCCCATCCTGATTCTGGATGAAGCCACATCAGCGCTCGATTCTGAATCGGAGCGGCTGGTGCAGGATGCCTTGACTAACCTGATGAAGAACCGGACATCGCTGGTTATTGCCCATAGGCTGAGCACCATTCAACATGCCGATGAAATTATTGTTATCCAAAACGGCCGCATTGTGGAACGGGGCCGCCATGATGAGTTGATCCGGCACAGCGGGCTGTACAGAAAACTCAGCGAGATCCAAAAGGCCTGATAAGTTTTCTTTTGCCTTTACCTCAAAAAAGTTAAGTTTGTTGCCCAATCGCAGTTTTATGATGAAGAAAAACAGGCTGATTTTCTACACTGTATTTGGTGTGCTGCACGTGTTTATATTCCTGTTCAGCTTATACATGGATAGTCAGAAAGAAAATTTCCAGTTCTTGATCCAGATGCAAGGCAGGATATGGATGTTGAAATACGGGTCGCTGATCCTGCTCTTCATGTTTGCTACCAATGTTATTTTACACTACCGCGACAACCGCAGAAATACGGCAGAAAAGGAACAACTTACAACCGAGCTCAACACGCTTAAAGCCAAACTTTACGATTTAAACGAAGCCGCAAAACCTTCCGGGCCGGCAAATCCGCAGAAGTAACAATGGACACACGGCATATTATTACTACCGAACTGCAGCAGGCTGCAACGGTGCTTGATAATTTTTTAAAAGAACCCACTAATTATTTGCGGATAGACGAAGCCGCGAAGGTAATGGTGCAGGCCGTTAACAACGGAGGCAAGATTATCGCCTGTGGTAATGGCGGCTCTCATTGCGTGGCCATGCATTTTGCCGAAGAACTAACCGGCCGCTACCACGAAAGCCGTACGCCTGTTCCCGCTATTTCCATTTCCGATTCAGGCCACATCACGTGTGTGGGCAACGAGTACGGATTCGACTATATTTTTTCACGATTCATTGACGCGCTCGGCACCCCTAACGATGTGCTGCTGGCCATCAGCACCAGCGGCAATTCGCAAAATGTGGTACTGGCAGCCCAGGCCGCAAAAAAGAAGGGAATGAAGGTAGTAGCCCTTACCGGTAAGAATGGCGGCAAACTGGCAACCCATGCCGATGTTGAAATACGCGTGCCACACTTCGGGTATGCCGACCGGATTCATGAAATCCATTACAAGATTGTGCACATCCTTATCCTGCTCATCGAAAAACAAGTATAAGTATGCTGGCCAAAACCTACGGATGTGCGGTACATGGGGTTGAGGCACGCAAGATTACCGTTGAGGTAAATGTAGGCCAGGGGCTTCGCTTTCACATGAGCGGGCTGCCCGATACAGCCGTGAAGGAAAGTGAGCACCGCGTTGAGTCTGCCATTAAACAGTTCGGATTTTTTATGCCGCGCGAAAAGACGGTGGTTAACCTGGCCCCGGCCGATATCCGCAAAGAGGGTTCAGCGTATGATTTAGCTATCGCACTCTGCATTCTGCAGGCCTCCGGCCAGATTGAAACTTCTTTACTGGAAGAGTTCGTCATTATGGGTGAGCTTGCCCTGGATGGATCGCTCAGGCCGATAAAAGGAGTTTTACCCATTGCTATCCAGACGCGTAAAGAGGGATATAAAGGCTTTATCCTGCCGAAAGACAACGCACGCGAAGCTGCCATTGTTGACGAACTTGATGTTTACGGTGTGGCTTCGTTGAAAGAAGCGGTTGATTTTCTTGAGCAGAAAATTTCCATAGAACCGCTGCATGTGGATACCCGGCAGATTTTTTCTACCCAGGTAAGCGATTATGACACCGACTTCAGCGATGTGCAGGGACAGGAGAACATTAAACGTGCTATGGAAATAGCCGCGGCCGGAGGTCACAATGTTATAATGATTGGTCCGCCCGGTGCCGGAAAAACCATGCTGGCAAAACGGCTGCCAACCATTTTGCCGCCCCTCACATTACACGAAGCGCTCGAAACCACCAAAATTCATTCGGTGGCAGGAAAAGTAGGACGGGATACCGCCCTCATTGCCACCCGGCCGTTTCGCGCTCCGCATCATACTATTTCGGATGTTGCCCTGGTTGGGGGCGGGGGCAACCCGCAGCCCGGTGAAATTTCGCTGGCGCACAATGGAGTGCTGTTCCTGGATGAGTTGCCCGAATTTAAGCGCACCGTGCTCGAAGTAATGCGGCAGCCGATGGAGGACCGGAAGGTTACCATTTCGCGCGCAAAGGTTTCGCTCGATTACCCGGCTAATTTCATGTTGGTGGCCAGCATGAACCCCTGCCCCTGCGGGTATTACAACCACCCCGAAAAGGAATGTGTTTGCGGACCGGGAGTTGTACAACGGTACCTCAGTAAAGTAAGCGGTCCGCTGCTTGACCGGATTGATTTACATGTGGAGGTTGTTCCGGTAAGTTTTGACGAGATGACAGCCAGGAGGAAAGTAGAAACCAGCGCTGAGATACGCGAACGCGTTGTGCAGGCACGATTGATTCAATCCGACCGGTTTCACGATCAAAAAAGCATTTACTGCAATGCCATGATGCCCTCCAACATGGTAAAAGAAATTTGCGAGATTAACGAGGCGGGCAAATCGCTGTTGAAAACTGCCATGGAACGATTAGGCCTTTCGGCCCGGGCGTACGACCGGATACTAAAAGTTTCGCGAACAATTGCCGACCTTGCCGGAAGTGCAGAAATTAAGACTGAACACCTGGCAGAAGCCATTCAATACCGCAGCCTTGACCGCGAAGGCTGGGCAGGGTAAAGCAGGTATGAAGAGAATCATTCTTATTTATGGTTTTGTTCTTGCCCTGGCTGTGGCTTTGCTTAAAATGCTGGAGTACAGGTTTTTTTATCGGCAATTGTCGGCTGAGATTTATATCGGTATCATTGGTGTGTTGTTTACCGCGCTCGGTATTTGGATAGGACAACAGGTTGTTAAAAAAAAGAGAGTCTTCGGGCCGGTTAAACCGGGGGTTAAACCTGATGAGGCGCTACTTATCAAAACCGGAATTAGCAAACGCGAATACGAAGTTTTGGAATTGATGGCGCTGGGCTTTTCTAACCAGGAAATTGCCGATAAGCTTTATATTTCGCTGAATACGGTTAAAACACATTCTGCAAATTTGTTTTTGAAGCTGGAAGCGAGAAGACGAACACAGGCCGTACAACAAGCGAAGAAACTTGGGTTGATTCCCTGAGCAAAGCGCGACCAGTTTTCTTTACTCACAAACGGTAACAATTATTAAACCCATGACTTATAACCAATTTTAATCACACGTTAGAACTATTTCTGATAGCTTTTCTCAAATCATCCTTTCGGGTGAACGAATTCGACTGCCTGCATACTTGATTTGGGCTAAGTAAAACCTCAACAACTATGAAGAAAACAATTATTTCTTATGGCCTCATGGCAGGTGCAATTGTTTCAGCCATGCTCTTTATAACCCAACCGTTGTTCCGAAATGGTACGCTAAACCACCAAAATGGTGTTTATGTTGGGTTTACCTCCATGATCGTGGCCTTTTCACTGATTTTCTTTGGTGTAAAGTCGTACCGCGATAACCACCTGAACGGCAGCATTACCTTTGGAAAGGCTTTTTCGGCCGGTATTCTTATTGCCCTGGTTGGCTCCCTGTGTTACGCCATAACCTGGGAGTTCATCATGCGGTTTGTTTACCCGGATTTTGCACAATGGTATTCCCAATGCCAGATTGATCAACTGGTGAAAGAGGGGGCTTCTGATATAAAACTTGCAGAAGCAAAACTCGAATTACAGAAATTTGAAGAAATGTACGCCAATCCATTTATTCGCTTTGGGTTTACATTACTGGAGATTTTGCCGGTAGGATTAATCATCACCCTGATAAGCGCTGGGCTTTTAAGAAACAGCAAATTCCTGCCGGCTGAATCATAATTAAACATGAAAATAAGTTGATGTATGCAATCGAAAGCAAAAACGGTTAAACAATATATGGATTCAATACCGGCTGACAGGCGGGAAGTAATGAAAAAACTAAGGAGCCTGATTGTAAAGAATTTACCTAAAGGCTTTGAAGAAGTAATGCAATACGGAATGATTGGGTACGTGGTACCGCACAAACTTTATCCGAAAGGGTACCACGTTAATCCAAAGGAGCCGTTGCCTTTTATTTGCCTGGCTTCACAAAAGAATCACATTGCACTCTACCATATGATGGTTTACCAGGGGGCCTTGCACGACTGGTTTGTTGATGAATGGAGTAAAGTTTCAGAACGGAAACTGGATATGGGAAAATCCTGCATCCGGTTTAAAAATCCGACAGAAATTCCTTTTACCCTGATTGGTAAACTGGTATCAAAAATTAAACCCGAACAATGGATTGAAGCGTATGAAAAGTCATTGAAAAGGAAGTAGCGGCTACGGGCTTCGCAAGGGCAGTTGAAAAAGTTTGTCCCATTCGGTAAGGGCCGGTTTCGGCTCAAGTTCTTTATCAACCAGGCCAAGAAAAGAAAAATACCGGATGTTGTCGTTTACTTCCGGTGGCAGGGCAGTTAAGTCAATATCCGTAAAGGCAAGTTGAAAGTACGCGTTTGCATGTACGGCATCAAGCAGGTTGCGATGCCAGCTGATGTAATCGCGCTGTTCTTCAGGCGAACTCGTGAACGTTACCGGCCCTTCCGTAACGGGCTCGGAGTTCCAGCCACCTTCAGAAACAAATACCGGAATGTTTTTTCCTTCAACCAGTTTTGAATAATAATTGGCAGGCAGATCGTTTGGCGTGCTCCAACCAAAATACGGGTAGGAGGAAAGCCCGAGTTCTTCCATAAACGGGAAGTCCGTAAAATCCTGTGCAATGCCCCGGTACGTTCCACCGCCCAGTTTACCCCACGCATAGTCAACCTGTACACTAATGCTGAGTTTAACCGTAGGATCCAGACTACTGATTTCGGCAGCAGCAGCATTCGCTGCCAGTTTCACACCATTATAAATTGCAGCCGGGGCCGCATCGCGGATAAGGTTGGTTTCGAGCGCAAAGCCCAGGTGTTCAGGGTTGAGTACGCTGTCCATCACTACAACAAAGCGCTTGTAAATGGCCTGGATTTCCGGTTCGGCAATGCTTCTGCCGGCAGCAACCAATTCCTGTGCATCCGAGGTGCGGTCGAGCCCGTTTTGCGGATCAATGTAAACCCATAATTCAAAGCCTTTGCTTCGGTAGTACTCCACAAGGGCTTTGTAATTATCAACCACATAGGTTACCGGGTTGTGTCCGGCCAGCAGTTCTTCCCAGGGTGGCTCGGTGGTAATCATCGCGGCATCAGCCCGTTCGGACCACATCAGCAGCGATTGGATAAACAGGTCAAAATCATCGAAGCGGGGTGCTGAATTCTGAAAGCCCATTTTGTAGGTGCGGTGGCGGTGGGGATCATCGTCTGAGCAGGTTGTAAGCAGCAGAACAGGCAGCAGCCAAAGGAGTTTTTTCATACTTCAAAAATATCAAAAGTCAGGCCGAAATGCTTCGTTGCCTCCTCGCTTCAAACACCACTACTGCGGCTGCCGTTGAAACATTCATCGAATCAATTTTTCCGTGCATGGGTACAATGATGTTGGCATCGGAGTTTTTAATCCACAAGTCTGAAAGCCCGGTAGCTTCGGTGCCCATTACAATGGCGCAGGGTTTGGTAAAATCAATATCAGTGTACAGTCTGGAGGATTGCAGGTACGTGCAATAAATGGCCAGGTGGTTTTTCTTCAGCCAGTCAATCGTTTCTTCGCTGGTAGCTGTGGCAACCTGTTTGGTGAAAACACATCCCAGGCTTGAGCGGATTACGTTCGGGTTGTAAAAATCCGTTTGCGGGTCGCAGCAGATTACAGCATCTATTCCTGCTGCATCGGCTGTGCGCAGGATGGCACCCAGGTTACCGGGCTTCTCCACCGCTTCAAGCACAAGTACAAGCGGATTTTTTGAAAGTGCTACATGGTTCAATCCGTGGGGTTTCATCTCGGCAACGGCAATTATG
>JAGUUF010000358.1 GCA_020063545.1 Cytophagales bacterium | reverse complement strand
CCTTACCTGCCAGCCGGCTACGGCACAAAAAAATAAGAAAGACGAAGAAGCAATCCGTGCCGTGATGAATAAGCAACAACACGATTGGAACAATGCCGATATTGAAGCCTTTATGGAAGGCTACTGGAAATCCGACAGCCTGAAGTTCATTGGGCGAAACGGGGTAACCTATGGATGGAGCACTACCCTTGAGAATTACAAAAAGGGATACCCGACACCCGAAGCGATGGGCCGGCTCACCTTCACCATCCTGTCGCTTGAGCTGCTCTCGCCAACCTCGGCTTATGTTATTGGGAAATGGGAATTGCAGCGAACAGCCGACAAACCGGGAGGGCATTTTACCTTGCTTTGGAAGAAAATAAAGGGCAAATGGGTTATCGTGGCCGATCATACGTCATAAAAACGCCCGATTTCAGGCACATTTTGAACCCATCGTGGCACCTGGCCAGTAAAACTCCTGCTAACGGGGTTGAACCATAACCTAAACTGATTATTTTTACATGGATTTGATCAATTTCTCAGAAGCCCAACTCCTTGCCGAACTGAGTTTCCGAAAGATTTATCAGTCAGTAGTTTAATTATTCACTTTATCAGTTATCAAATGAACATTTATGTTGCCAACATCCCTTTTAAAGCAACGGAAGCAGAATTGAGGGGACTCTTCGAACAGTACGGTGAGGTTAGCTCGGCTAAAATCATCCTCGACAAATTTACCCAACGAAGCCGTGGATTCGGATTTGTTGAAATGGCTGACGATTCATCGGCACAAAGCGCCATCAGCCAACTGAACGGTGCCGATTTCATGGGTAAAAACCTGGTGGTTAATGAGGCACGACCTCGCACAGACGCCCCTCGCGGAAACCGCGGTGGCGGTGGATTCAAGAAAAATTTTAATAGAGACGATTATTAGGATTCTTGGATAAACGAATTCAAAAAGCCCCGGCCTGCAGCCGGGGCTTTTTGTTTCAGCCGGGCGGCTCAAAAAAGCAGCCGCTGAATTGATCTTCTGCAAAAGTTTTCTTAAACTTTGTATAAACCAACCAGTTACTACTATGAGTGTTGTTACCGATGTTGAAAAATGGGGTAACGCTCACCGCCCCGGCTTCCTGGATTTCTTTCGCATCATCCTCGGCCTGTTTATTACCTACAAGGGCCTCGACTTTATTACCAACATGGATGAACTGGAGATGACTGCTTCCGGTTTTAACGTGTATTTTGCAGGGGCAACCCTGGCGCACTATGTGGTGTTTGCCCACATCCTTGGCGGTCCGCTGCTCGCTTTCGGCCTCTTTACGCGCATCGTCAGCATCATTAACCTGCCGGTGCTTATTGGCGCAGTAGTCTTTGTAAATGCACCAAAAGGTTTTTTAAGTGTGGGCAACCACATGGAACTGGAAATCTCGCTAATCGTCCTGGCCGGGCTTATCATCTTTACCATTTTTGGTGCCGGCAAGTATTCCATTGATGCCAAGCGCAGGCGCGAGGCTGAAGCCGCGCAGGCAGGTTCGTAAATACTCAGCCGCGCTTCAATTCAATAATGGTTAGTTCCGGTGGAATACCAACCCTGCCGGGATAGCCGATGTAGCCAAAGCCCCGGTTAACATACAAATACTGGTTACCTTCCCGATAAAGGCCTGCCCATTGCTTGTACACATACTGAGAAGGGCTCCATTTGAAATCTCCGATTTCAACACCAAACTGAAAACCATGCGTATGACCGGCAAAGGCAATATCAATATCCGGATAATTCGGACGCACCTGGGCATCCCAGTGGCTGGGATCGTGCGAGAGCAATAATTTCACTGGCGCCTCCTGGCTGCCCCGGTAGGCTTCGGCAAGCTTGCCATACTTTGCAAAGCGTCCGGCACCCCAGTTTTCAATTCCAATAACGGCCAGCTTATCACCACCCTGCTCAATAAACCGGTGTTCATTCATCAGGAGTTCAAAACCCATAAGCCTGTGCGCTTCAATTAAAGCACTGAAGTTCTTTTGCTTGGCAGCCGCACTTGCCCATGATTTATAATCTCCATAATCGTGATTTCCGGTAACGGAAAATACACCCAGCGGTGCCTTGATTTTGGCAAACAGATCAATGTACTCCCCTACTTCGCTGGTTTCGTTGTTCACCAGATCACCGGTAAAGAAAATGAGGTCCGGTTTTTCTTCCATGAACATGTCAATGCCGCCTTTAACCGAAGTTTTGCTGAAAAAGCTGCCGGAATGGATGTCTGATAACTGGCCAATGCGGATGCCGTCAAACGATTTTGGCAGGTTCGGGAGGTAAAGGGTTCGCCTGCGGATGCGGTAATCATGGGCACCGGAAATAATGCCGTAGGTCATGGCCGCAAACGGTATGGTTGCGGTAATGACTGCTGCCTTGGCCAGGAACTCAGACCTTGGAATACTATTGCCTCCGCTGGGCTTTGTATCGGGTTGAAAATAACGCGCTAACCACCGGATGCCCCGCTGCACGTCATCAATCAATACAAACAACACCGCGAAGAGTTTGGAAAAGTAAACGATAACTATTCCGGTAAGCACCAGGTTGCGCAACTGCGATCCGTATTTGTACGGGTCGCCATAGGCATACCAAACGATAGCGGCAATCGTTACCCCGGTAAAAACCCAGAACCCATACCGGGCAAAGGTTTTCCATCCGGCTGCCCACTCCCTGCTTATGGTGGAAACGGCCTGAAAAACATACCCGTCAATAAGCAGTAACACAGCAAGGATAAAAAACAGCGCCATTACTTTCGACATTACCCTGTGCCTTGGTTTTTACCCGATGCCAAGCCGCCTGTTCAACTTTTCTACCAGCAGGTACATAACCGGCACAACCACCAGCGTTAAGAACGTGGCAAAGGCCAGCCCGTGAATGATCGTCCACGACAACGGACTCCAGAAGATTACACTGTCGCCACCAATATAAAAGTCGGCATCATAGCTGGTAATAAACTTAATAAAGTCGATGTTGATGCCTATGGCCAGCGGCATTAATCCCAAAATGGTTGTAATGGCCGTAAGCAACACGGGGCGCAAACGGGTTTTGCCTGCTTCGGCAATGGCATCCATCACTACCTGCATCGGCAGTTTATCAATGTTCATCTCTTCCTTAAGGCGTTTCTTCTTCAGTTCAATAAAATCTATTAACACAATGGCGTTGTTTACCACAACACCGGCAAGCGAAATCAGGCCAACCATGGTCATGATGACCACGAAGTCCATTTGAAAAATGAATAAGCCCAGGAATACACCAATGGTACTGAACAGCACCGATGTCATAATAATAAGCGGGGCCGTGATCTTGTTAAACTGGGCAACGATAATCAGGAAGATGATGAACACAGCCAATGCCAATGCACCGGAAAGAAAACTCATTTCTTCCATTTGCTTTTCCTGCTCACCACCAAATTTAAACGAGTATCCGGGGGGCATGCGGTAATCGGCAAGCAATTCCTTTATCTGATCATTTATCTGGGTGGGGTTGTAGCCGCCCAGCACATTTGAACTTAAGGTGATGATGCGCTTTAAATCCTTACGCCTTACCGAACCGTAGGATGAACTCAATTCGGCCTTGGCAATCGAGGAGATGGGTACCTGCGAAATTTTTCCGGTGCTCTGGTCGCGGAAGGTGACGCTCTTATTAATCAAGGCATCTAGATCATAGCGATACTTATCGTCCAACCGAAGTTGAATATCATAGTCATCTTCGCCCTGTTTAAATTTTGACACTTCCTTACCGTAAAGCGATGTTCTGATTTCGTTGGCAACCGAGTAGGATGAAAGCCCGAAACGCCTTGCCTTTTCGCGGTCAATATCAATTACCAGTTCCGGCTTGCCTGTTTCCAAATCGGTTTTCAGTTTTTCAATTCCCTGTATTCCAGATTCGTTGATTTGCTTCTTCATATCTTCAGCGATACGAACAAGGGTAGGAAAATCCTCGCCAGTAATCTCAATGTTAATCGGCTTACCGGTCGGGGGGCCGTCAGCATTTTTATCAACCGTTACGGTAACCCCGGGATACTGGCCGATGGCCTTGCGCACTTCTTCCATTATGGCGTTTGTGCTTTGGCCGTTCCGGTATTTAAAGTCAACGAAGTTTACGGTAATCCGTGCTTTATTGGGCGTATCCGACATGCCGATGTTTGATGGATCGTTCGGGTCGCCTGTGCCTTGCCCCACGTTGCCGATAACCGATTCCACAATAGACTCATACGGCTTTACCAGTTCAATCACCTGGTCTTCAATGCGTTCGGTAAGCTTGTTGGTAACTTCAATGTCGGTGCCCGTAGGATACTCGATGAAGATATTAATATACTTTGGCTCGTTGATGGGAAAGAAGATAACATTAGGCGGAAACACAACCAGCAACCCGATGGAGAGGAATAACATTAAAACGGTACCCACCAGGTAATTCCTGGGGTTTGAACCCTTCAAAGCATGCTGAATAATTTTTGAGTAGCGGCTCTCGAGCCTTGGAAGTACACTGGTTTGAAACCAATGGGTAAGCGGGGCAAATACATAAATGTTTAACAACGTGAGGACAGCGCCAATCAGCAGAAGATTTCCAAACCAATAAACTTTCAGCGCGATAAAAAGTCCCCCCACGATAAACAAGGCCACTACAATGCGATGCGTCCTGCTTCGGTTTTTTGAAGCGCTCTCGCTCTCGTGCTTCATAAACATCGAAGCGATTACCGGTGTAACCACCAGCCCGACAAACAGGGAGGATGACAACACCACGATAAGGGTAATCGGCAGGTACTTCATAAACTCACCCATAATGCCCGGCCACATGGCCAGCGGTAAAAAGGCCGCCAGTGTTGTGGCTGTTGAAGCGATGATGGGCCATGCAATTTCGCCTGTGCCCAGTCGTACAGCACTCTTCAAATCGTACCCCTCTTCGTAAAGGCGGTACACGTTTTCCACCACCACAATTCCGTTATCCACCAGCATACCCAGCGCCATAATAAGACCAAAGAGCACCATCATATTAATGGTGTAGCCCATAAAGCCCAGGATCAGGAAGGATAAGAACATGGATAGCGGGATGGCTATACCCACAAAGTAGGCGTTGCGAATGCCGAGGAAGAGCATGAGCACCCCTACTACCACAATTACCCCGGAGATAATGTTGTTCTCCATGCTGCTTACCATCTCTTTGGTAAAGGATGACTGGTCGTTGGTGATGGTAACATTAAGCCCGGAAGGAAAAACATCGGCTTTTGCTTTGGCCAGGATGGCATTTACCTTATCGGTTGCTATAAGCAGGTTTTTGCCGCTGCGTTTAATAACATCCACCATCACCACCGGCTGCTTTTTAAGACGGGCATAACTCTGCCGCTCTTTATAATCAAATTCAACCCGGGCCACGTCTTTCAGGTAAACGATGTTTCCCTTTTCGTGCTTTACCACAATATCTTCAAGCTGGCGCGGGTCGTTAAATTCGCCCACCACGCGGATGTTCCTGCGGATGCCGTCATCCAGAATGTTGCCACCCGAAAGCGTAACATTTTCGGCCTGGATCGCGCTTTCCAGGTCACCAAAATTCAACTGGCGTGCCTCCAGCTCGTACGGATCTACTTTAATCTTTACTTCGCGTTCATCAATGCCCCTGATTTCAACTTTTGATATCTCTGAAAGTTTTTCAATCTCATCTTCCAGGTATTCGGCATAGTGTTTCAGTTCCTCCAGTTCAAAATTTCCCGACAGGTTTATATTGAAAATAGGGAACTCCGAAAAGTTCAGTTCAAACACATTCGGGTCGGCCGGCAGGTCGGTAGGCAATTCGGGTTTAGCACGATCCACGGCATCTTTTACTTTGGTGAGGGCATCCTGCACCGAAGTTTTCGGATCAAATTCAATGATGATCGTGGAGTAATCCTGCACCGAAGTTGACTTGATATTATCGACCTCGGCAATGGTATTCAGTTCCTTCTCAATCGGTCGTG
>JAGUUF010000266.1 GCA_020063545.1 Cytophagales bacterium | reverse complement strand
GTATGCATCACTTTCAGATGAAATAGGAATTAACTTTGGAAAAAACGTTACATACATGTTCAATCAAAACCGGTTATACATTGGCATGGGCTACCGGTTTTTAACCGCAGCGCGGGTAGAGTTGCGTTACGTAAACCGTTTCCGCTCCAGGGGAGGCACCGGCTTTGAATATGATCTGGACCGTGGCATTATGCTTGGAATATATATTGACCAACTCTCGTTACTGGGAACAAAAGACATTCTGAAAGTGCGCTATTTTGATTAATGAAAATAAATTCAAAATACTTTTTATCCGGAACGTTGGCAATAGCTGTCGGGGCTATAGTATGGTTTTATATTGAAAATAACCAATTAAAAAATAACCTGAACAACCTGTTATACCAGATCAACCTATTACGCCTGAAGTCCGAAGCAGATGACTGGTTTATTCAGGGAAGCACCGATGACGCCCTTGCGCGTTACAGGGTGTACGATTCACTGGCAAACGATACCCTCATTCGTCAGCGAACAACACTGCCTTTTTATCAGTATTCATCTTCCGAAGCCGACCAACTGGCTGAACTCACTGCTAAAATTCAGCAGCAACAACAACTGCTTCGTGAATACGAACAACAGCAGAAAAATTCGCCAACGCCAGTCACATCGGATGAAAACGATGAGGTGCAACTATTGCGGAATGAAATCACCGCACTCCGTCAAAAGCTTGAAGGCCTTCAAAGACAGGCCGAAAACACCTCACCCGACAAGGGAATACTGCGCTTTGCATCCAGTAAGAATGGCTCGGTAACCTACTTTGGCGACCTGGCCAGGGGAAAAGCCAATGGCGAAGGCATCGGGTATTGGAAGAGTGGCAGCACCTATGAAGGCACCTGGAAAGACAACCAGCGCCACGGTAAAGGCGTTTTCATCTGGGCCGATGGCGAAAAGTATGAAGGTGAATACCATAACGATCAACGCCATGGTTATGGAATTTACATCGCCAAAGCCGGCCGGTATGAAGGTCAGTGGCTGAACGACATGCGCCATGGCGAGGGCTATTTGTATGAAGCCAGCGGCAAACTTAAAGTGCATGGAATATGGGAGAAAGATAAACTGGTAAAGACATTGAAATGAAAAAAGAAATTTTTGCGGCAGCGCTGACAATAGCGGTCTTTGCCTGTTCATCAAAAAAAGAAGGTAAGCTGCCTATCTTCGGCCACCGCGAAGTGGTGGTAAACGAAGTAAACGGGCAGAAAGCGGTTGACACGGTTTACCACACCATTGCCGATTTTGAGTTCATCAACCAGGACAGCCTGCCGGTAACCAACAAAACCTTTGAAGGTAAAATCTATGTGGCCGATTTTTTCTTCACCTCCTGCCGCACCATTTGCCCGAAAATGAAAACCCAGATGCTGCGCGTGTACGATTCCATCCAAGCCATGCCCGATGTACTCATCTTGTCGCACACCATTGACCCCGAGCACGATGATGTAGCCCGCCTGCACGACTTTGCCGAGCGGTTGGGCGTAAGCAGCACAAAGTGGCATTTTGTAACCGGTGAACAGGATAAGATTTACGACATCGCCCAAACCAGCTATTTCGCTACGGCCATGGTGGATAAAACTGAACCCGATGGGTTTATCCACAGCGGTGCCTTCTTGCTTATTGATAAGGAACGGAGAATCCGCGGTAAGTACGATGGCACCGTAGAGGAAGATGTGAACCGGCTGATTAAGGATATTAAAAAACTGAGGCAGGAGTATGCGGATTAGTTACCTGTTGCTGTTGGCTTTCATCGCCCTGCTAAGCTGTGAGCAAGCACAGAATAAAAATAAGTTCACTAACTACTACAACCAGGGCAAACAACTCTATACCAAACACTGCAGCAACTGCCACCAACCCAACGGCACCGGGCTCGGCAGGGTGTATCCTCCACTTCATCAGTCCGATTACATGAATACAAATTTCGAATCGGTTATTTGCCTGATGAAAAATGGAATTGACGGAAAATTAATGGTGAACGGAAAAGAGTACAACCAACCTATGCCGGGCATTCCTGCGCTTACCGACCTGGAAATAGCCGAGATTGCCACCTACATTTACAACACCTGGGAACACCAGCGCGGACTTGTTGATGTTTCGGAGGTAAGCCGTGTTTTACGCAACTGCCCGTAACTTTATTTCAACCGGATAGTTATCTGCATAGTGCCCGGTACGGTAAACCGGGCATCCTCGAACCCGGGCGGGCCAAATGTACCCCTTGCGTTGTTGGAAAATCCGTAAGGCTCACGGGGGATGCCGATAAAGTTTGAGTCGAGTTTTTTGTTGTTGTTCACATCGTGGTAACAACTAATCGCATACTCGCCTGCTTCCAGGTTTTCGAAAACCACCGTTACGGTATTACCGGTAACGGCCACCTCGCGTACCGCCTTGTGCTTTTTCATAAAATCTTCCGGTGTGCTGTAAAGTGCCAGCCTTACCGAACCCTTAACCACCTGTATATCGGCTAGGGTTATTTCAAGTTTATGCTGGGTAAAGGCCTGTAAGCCTAACCCCAGCAAACCGAACATCATGAACCAAACTCTCATGCAATCAGCCGTTTAGCATTAAATAAAACCATTCCTATTGCCTGCAATCGGTAACAAAAGTTTTACAAACCGGGAAACGGGCAATTTCGTAACTTTCATCACTTCCGGGAAAAATCATTTACCTGCCATGGCAACATTTAAACTGAAAATCAACAAAAAAACGTATTCGCTTGAGGCCGACCCGTCCATGCCCCTGTTGTGGGCCCTGCGCGACCTGCTCGGCCTTACCGGTACCAAGTACGGCTGCGGCATTGCCCAATGCGGTGCCTGCACCGTTCACCTGAATGGCGAGGCTGTCCGCTCCTGTTCCCTGCCCCTTTCCGCGGTGGGCGATGGCGAGGTGGTTACCATTGAAGGCTTATCGAAAAACGGTGACCACCCTGTTCAAAAAGCGTGGGAAGAAGTGGATGTGATGCAGTGCGGCTATTGCCAGGCCGGCCAGATTATGTCGGCTGCAGCGTTGCTCAGCAAAAATCCTAATCCGGGCGATGAGGACATCTACAATGCCATGAACGGCAACATCTGCCGGTGCGGCACGTACCTGCGCATTCGCGAAGCGATAAAAAAAGCCGCAGCCATGAAATAAACAGGTTCTGATTGTAAACCGAAAAAACGCTTCACTATGGAAATTATTAAAACACACTATAACAGACGGTCATTCTTAAAAGTATCCGCAGCAGCTGGCGGTGGAATCATGATCGGTTTTAACTGGCTGATGTCGTGCGCACCTTCGCAGGAAAAAGCCGGGCTGGCCATGCCCGATGAATGGTTTGATATAAATGCTTTTCTTAAGATCGGAAACAACGGGGTAGTAACCATTTACTCACCCAATCCAGAAATCGGCCAGAACGTAAAAACCTCCATGCCGATGATTGTTGCCGAAGAACTGGATGTTGACTGGGCCAATGTGCTGGTAGAACAGGCACCGCTTAATACAGTAAAGTATACACGCCAACTGGCAGGCGGCAGCCAGTCTCTACGGCAGGGATGGAAATCGCTGCGCATCGCAGGGGCTTCGGCCAGGCGCATGCTGATGGAGGCCGCTGCCAAACAATGGCAGGTTTCGGTGGCTGAACTCACTACCGACAAAGGTATTATCAAACACACTTCCGGAAAAAGCGTGGGCTATGGCGAAGTAGCCTCGCAGGCAGTTTCGGTGGCTGTTCCTGAAGAAATACCGTTGAAGGATCCGAAAGATTTTAAAATCATCGGCAAAGCCACAAAAAATGTTGACGGTAAAAAAGTAATCAAAGGCGAGCCGTTGTTCGGCCTTGATGTGCAGCGCGAAGGCATGCTCATCGCCATGATCGTTCATGCGCCCGCGTTTGGCATGCGGCCAAAATCGGTTGATGATTCCGCAGCACGAAGTATGCCCGGCATTAAAGATGTTTTCATCATCACCACATTGCCGGACGGTATCGAAGCCCAGTGGTCGGATGTGAACGCCTTTAAAGAACTGGTCGTGATTGTTGGCGATAACACCTGGAATGTAATGCAGGCAAAGAAAGCACTTAACATTGAATGGGAAACTGTAAGCGCACCCATGAGTACCGGCAGTTATAACAAAGCGCTTTCAGAGTTGCTGGAAAAGAAAGCCGATACGCCTGCGCGCAAAGACGGTAACCCGGATGAGGCATTTAAAAAAGCAGCAAAAGTTATTGAGCGCACCTACTCCGCTCCCTTCCTCTCGCACAACACTATGGAACCTATGAATTTTTTTGCGCATGTTACAGCCGATGGAGCAGAGTTGATCGGCCCGATACAAACCCCGGAATTTTTACGGAAAACAGTTTCATCTGTTATCGGTTTGCCTGAAGACAAAGTTACCATTAACATGACCCGCCAGGGAGGTGGTTTCGGCCGAAGGTTGTACGGTCACTTCGGCCTGGAAGCCGCTGTTATTTCCAAAAAGATTAATGCCCCGGTTAAAGTGGTGTACACCCGCGAAGACGACATGACGCAGGGCACATACCGGCCTGCCTATAAAGTAAAATACCAGGCCGCCATCGACAAAAACAACAACCTGGTTGGCATTAAAATAAGGGGAGCGGGTATCCACGAGAGCCCGGTATTTGCCAACCGGTTCCCGGCAGGTGCCGTTGATAACTACCTGGTGGAAAACCACGCGTTGGAATCCAACATATCAACAGGGGCCTGGCGTGCGCCACGCTCCAATTTTATGGCCATTGCCGAGCAGTGCTTTCTCGATGAAGTGGCCGAAGCCCTTGGCAAAGACCCGATTGATTTTCGCCTAGAACTGCTTGAGCGGGCTGCCACAAATCCGGTAGGCCAGAACAACGATTACGACCCGGCACGCTATGCCGGTGTGCTGAAACTGGTGAAAGAAAAATCAGGATGGGGAGAAAAGAAAAATGGCGTGCACCGTGGTGTATCAGCCTACTTCTGCCACAACAGTTATGTAGCACAGGTGCTGGATATTGTAATGAAGAACTCAAAGCCCGTTATCCAGAAAGTTTGGTGCGCAGTGGATTGCGGCATTGTGGTGAACCCAGAAGGCGCAAAGAACCAACTGGAGGGGGGTATCGTGGATGGCCTCGGCCATACGCTGTACAGCGAGATGACGTTTACCGATGGCAAACCCGACCAAACCAACTTTCATAACTACAAACTTATCCGCAACAGCGAAGCCCCGCTTGAAATCGAATGCTTCTTTGTTGAAAACGGAGTTGATCCGACCGGCTTGGGCGAACCAGGTTTGCCCCCAGCGGGTGCCGCATTGGCTAATGCGTTGTACGCGGCAACAGGTAAGCGCTTAACCACTCAACCGTTTTACAAGGAAGAAATGACGATTAGCCCGATGTAAGGCAATAAAGTTTCCATAGGTTGGTAATACAGGTGGCTGAATGAAGGAATTAAAAACGATACTCGAGGCGTTTGAAAAAACTGATTTCTCTAAACGCAAAGCTGCACTGGCTACCGTGGTGCGCGTTCACGGCTCATCGTACCGCAGCCCGGGGGCGCGCATGCTCATTACCGATGACGGCAACTGGGTAGGCTCCATAAGTGGTGGCTGCCTGGAGGGTGATGCTTTACGCAAGGCCCGGCAGGTAATGATGGAAAACAAGCCCATAACCGTTACCTATGACACGCGCGAGGAAAGCAACCAGAACCTCGGTATCGGGTTAGGATGTAACGGAGTTATTGATGTGCTGATTGAACCCATCGAACCGGCATCACCCGTTAACCCGATTATGCTTTTTGAAAAGATTGTGAGCCACAATCAACCCGTTTTCCTGGCAACAGCCTGTAACGGAAAATTGGCAGGCTGCAAACTGCTGGTGGATGGACAGGGTGAAATACTGTTTAGTACCTTCGACAATGAAACAGCCATTGCCGTTAAGCAGGATTTACTGGATTTGGCAACGAAACTTTCCAGCCGGGTAAAAACCTACGGAGATACCGATATTTTCATTGAACTCATCCAGCCTGCTGTTTCGCTTATCCTTTTCGGGGGTGGTTTCGATGCGCGGCCTGTAAGCGAGTTGGCCAAATCGCTGGGCTGGAGCGTACAGGTAACTGATGAATGTGTTGCCCATATTGCCCCGCTGTTCTTTCCGAAAGCAGATAAACTTTCGCTTTGCCAGCGCGAATTTATTGACCGTGATTTTACCATTACCCCATACACGGCATGTGTGCTGATGTCACACAACTACGAGTACGACCGGGATGTACTGAAGAAACTGCTAAAAACAGAATCACCCTATATCGGGCTACTTGGTCCGCGCAAACGGTTCGATAAAATGCTGGAGGAGTTCAACAAAGAGGGAATCGTTTTAACCGCTGACGATCTGCACCGGATACACGCCCCCATCGGGCTGGACATCGGGGCGGAAACTCCCGATGAAATTGCCGTATCCATCGTTGCCGAAATTCAAAGCAAATTTACCAACCGTTCAGGCGGTTTTTTGAAGTACCGCAGCAGCCCGATACACCATCGCGATACGAAGAGCGACCAGATTTTTAAGCAGGTGTTTCTGCAAGACTCCGCTACGGTTCAACCCGGCAAACATAAAACTTCAGGGCGCTAAGTTGAATGACCCGGACCAATGAAATAACCCGCCTCGCCCGTGAACTACGAAGAAAGCAAACACGCGAAGAGGCCCTGCTGTGGGAAAGCCTGCGCAACCGGAAGTTTAAAAACCTGAAATTTTTACGGCAGCACCCCATTGTGTACGACAAGCACAGGGGCGGCTTCCGCTTTTTCATTGCCGATTTCTACTGTGCCGAACTTCGCCTGGTCATTGAAGTGGACGGACCGATTCATGAATTTCAACAACACTATGATAAAAACAGGGATGCCATCCTGCGCGATTTGCGCATGCGGGTAATCCGGATAAAAAATGAAGAGTTGAAGGATGTTGACGGGGTATTGCGAAAGTTGATGAATGGAATTCAGACGACTCTCCCCCCAACCCCCTCTCTACAAAGTAGAGAGGGGGTGTCCGAACGCAGTGAGGACGGGGGTGAGTCACCTGTTATACCCATCATCATCCTCGCAGCAGGCTCATCCTCCCGGCTTGGCCAACCCAAACAACTGCTGGAAATAGAGGGCGAAACTCTCATTCACCGAATAACCCGGCAGGCGGTTGAAAGCAATACAGGTCCGGTGGTGGTGGTGTTGGGCTCACAGGCTGATCTCGTGCAAAAAAATCTTCACGACCTGCCCGTACACTTTTGTATGCATGCCGACTGGCAAAATGGTATCGGCAGTTCAATAAAAGCCGGTTTACAGGTTGTTGAAAAGAAGTTTCCGGGTGCCGCAGCGGTTATTCTCTCGGTATGCGATCAGCCCTTTCTGGAGGAAGTGCATTTCAAAAAGTTGCGTAATGCTTTCCGGAAAAAGGAAGGATTAGTTGTGGCATCACGGTATGCAAATACCTTTGGGGTTCCGTG
>JAGUUF010000004.1 GCA_020063545.1 Cytophagales bacterium | reverse complement strand
GCAATGGTTTGCACCAGCAGGGTTTTAGCCAGGCCGGGCACGCCCACCAGCAGGGAATGGCCGTGGCAGAAAATGCCGGTAAGCACCAGCCGCACTACGTCATCCTGGCCCACGATTACATTGGCTATTTCGCGGGTAAGGTTTTTATAGGTTACCGCAAGGGCATCGGCTGCTTCCACATCGTTTGCAAATCGGGTCATCGTCATCTGGATTAGTTGGTAAACCTAACGGTAAAAGTTTTCGGATGGTTGTTGTTTTACACGAGCGCGTTTCTAATCATCGAGTATGCCGCAATAATTATAGGCCGGGTCAATGTTAATGTACACATCGCGCCTTGCTTTATTAAACCATTTTTCGAGAATCCGGTTTTGTTTTTCGTTAAGGGCTGCCGCACGGATACGGTCCCAGTCCTGCTGCAGGTTGGCCAGGTGGGGCGGTGTTCTGGATTTATAGAACAGGATGCGAACAGCTTCTTTTCCATCATCGGTACGGTAAACCAGCGGTTTCGATACCGTTCCAACCTTCATCGTGTCAATGGCAAAGAAAACTACCGGGTCCAGTTCATCCACCGACATCCGCGTGCCTCCGTCATCATCGGTAAAGAAGCCACCGTTTCCTTTGGTGCGCATGTCATCCGAAAACTCTTTGGCTGCACGCTGAAACGAAATGGTATCCTTCAAAATCATGGTACGCACACTGTCGAGATAGCGTGTGGCATTTTCAACATCCTGTTTGGAGGGCGTGGGAGCCATTAAAATATGGCGCGAGTGATATTCATTTCCCCTGCGCTCAAGCAACTGGATAATGTGAAAGCCAAAAGCCGTTTCAACGGGCATGGAGATTTCTCCCGGCTTCAGTTTAAACGACATCGCCTCAAACTCAGGTACCATCACCCCGCGCCCCACAAACCCCATGTCGCCCCCGTTTACGGTTACGCTCGGATCGGATGAATATTTTCGCGCCAGCGTACCAAAATCTTCACCGGCAAGGATTCGGTTGCGGATGTCGATCAGTTCGCGTTTGGTAATCTCCTTTTGCGCATTGCTCACCTTGGCCACGCGCACAATCTGCGCTACTTCCACCTCGGCCGAGAAAAACGGGAGACTGTCTTTGGGTATTTTGTTGAAGAAGCGCCTCACCTCTGCGGGGGTTACGGTAATGCCCTTGGTTAAATGTCGCTGCATTTCACTAATCACCATTTGTTCGCGAACCTGGTCGCGCAGTTCAATACGGAACTGTTCGAACGTTTTTCCGAATTTTTTTTCGAGATCCTCCTGCGAGCCGCCATACTGCGCCAGGATCATGTCCATCCGTTGCTTGGTGTTGGCATCCACATCCGAATCGCTTACCACAATGGAGTCGATTTCGGCTTTGGCCATCATCAGTTTATTGCGAAGCAGCAGGGCAAGGTACTGGCACCGCGTTTCTTCACCCGGCCGGCCCCCGTTGGAAACATACTCCTGGTAGGCCTTATCCAATTCCGATTTCAATACAATGTAGTTGTCAACCTTACCGATAATCTTGTCAACAACAAATCCTTCCGTTTCCTGTGCCCGGCTGATTATCCCGGTTACCAGTAAAATACTACCCAGTATTGCGCTTCGCATTTGCCTGCTATTTAAAAATCTCAAACTCCCGATTTTTCGCCCCGGTTGAGTATACTTCATCTTCCAGTTGTTTGGCCAACTCAACTTTACGTTTATTCAATAAAATATTCCGTATCTCATCGCGCACAAACTCAAGTGGCGAAATATTGTCTGAAATCCGGTACTCTTCTACTTTAAGAAAGTAAAGATAGTTTTCGTCTGCGGTTTCGTAATACGGATTGCTTTTTAAAAACTGGACTTTATTGGGGATTTCAATTAAGGGTGAATTCTTAACCAACTCATCAAACACCATCCATGAAGAATCGGCCAGGTGGTAGGCAGCCGAGAAACTGAGGCAATACGATTTTAACTCGTTCTTATCGTTCTCTTTTTTTGAGAAGATCAGTTCTTTAAGCTTATTGGTTCGGGGAGCGGTTTTGGGAACCTTGATGAAGGTTGCCCGCACAATGTTTTGTTTCAGTACAAAGTTGTCAATATTT
>JAGUUF010000074.1 GCA_020063545.1 Cytophagales bacterium | reverse complement strand
GTTCGCAGGTTTTTTCCTGCGCAGGCCTCGTTTGTGTGGCGCCATGCCCTGGCCAACCTGTTCAGGCCGAATAACCAAACCCGCGTGCTGATGGTAACCATCGGGCTGGGTGCATTTATTGTGGCTACGCTTAATATTATTGAAAAGAGTTTGCTCAGCCAGGTGGAGTTCAGCGGCCGCGAAAATCAATCCAATACAATTCTGTTCGACATTCAGCCCTCGCAGAAGGACGGAGTTATTGACTTGATGAAGGAAAACAGCCTGCCCGTAAACCAGGTGGTGCCCATTGTAACCTGCCGGATTGCCGAGTTGAAGGGCAAACCTGTTGACCAGCTTCAGCGCGATACAACCGATCGGATTCCGAATTGGGCGCTTACACGCGAGTACCGCGTAACCTACCGCGACAGCCTGCATCATTCGGAAGAACTGATGAAGGGAGAATTGCAGAAAAAATCTCAGTCGCGTGACTCGGTATGG
The DNA here is from genome assembly GCA_020063545.1 of Cytophagales bacterium. GTDB lineage: Bacteria > Bacteroidota > Bacteroidia > Cytophagales > Cyclobacteriaceae > UBA2336. The sequence goes on along the minus strand of JAGUUF010000074.1, from coordinate 6,278 downwards.
GTTACCATTTCCGAAGGCATGCACGAGAACCTCCAGGTTTCAGTTGGCGATTCACTGGTGTTTGATGTTCAGGGTGTTCCGGTAAAAGCGCGCATCAACGGCATTCGCAAGGTTGACTGGCCCAAAGATCCGCCCAACTTTATTTTTGTTTTCCCGGCCGGAGTACTGGAAGCGGCCCCGCAGGTTTATGTAACCTCAACCCGGGTTGCCGATCAGCAGCAGGCCAACCGGTTCCAGCAACAGCTTGTGATGCGCTTTCCGAATGTTTCGTTAATTGATTTACGATTAATCCTCAGCACCGTAAATGAGCTCTTTGATAAGTTGGGTGCTGTAATCCGGTTTATGGCACTGTTCAGCATTGTTACCGGATTGGTTGTGCTGGCCGGTGCCGTTATTAACAGCAAGTTTGTACGCATAAAAGAAAACGTACTGCTTCGTACCCTCGGGGCGCGTACCGGCCAGATAAACCGTATAACCCTTATTGAATACGGCTACGTTGGGTTGTTCTCGGCACTTACCGGGATGATTCTTTCGCTCGGGGGAGGCTACCTGCTTACCACCTTCTTCTTTAAAATCACGTTTGCTTTCAGTTGGCCTGAATTGGTTACCACCGTAACGGGAGTGGTATTTCTTACCATACTGATTGGCTGGTGGAATTCACGTGAAGTAATAGCCACTCCTCCGCTGCAGGTGCTTCGTAAGGAAGTCTGACCTGTTTCAGGAATTCAGTAACTTGGTCAATTATCAGAGCTACTAATGATGTTGAAACGACTCTGGATTACCACCTGGTGTGTACTGGGTTCAGTAACGGTTGTTCTTGCGCAGCCTGGCCTGAAATTCATCGAAAATAAAAACCAGTGGCCCTGTGAGGTTGATTTTGCCGCCCGGGTGCCGGGTGGAAGACTTTTTGTAAAGCCTTGGCAGTTTGAAATTACATTGCTTGAAGAAATACCCAACCATCATCATGTTGAAAGCCAGCCCCCAGTAAATGAAGCGAATGGAAATCCGGCATGGACTGAACGTTCTGAACGGAACGGACACGTATTGCAGATAAACCTGCTCAATGCAAATCACGCACCGGTGGTAAGGCCTTTTGCGCAGGCAGGTGAGTATTACAATTTTTTTCTTGGCAATAGCCCATCCATGTGGGCATCGCGTGCATATGCTTACAAAGGCCTTCACTATGCTTCTGTTTACCCGGGCATTGATTTGAAAATCAGTTCAGTTAACCACGATCTGAAGTACGATTTTATTGTTGAGCCCGGTGCTGATCCATCAACAATTCAACTTCAGTATTGCGGTGCCGATCAGCTCGTGCTTGAAAACGGAAACCTGGTTATTAAAACCTCGGTTGGAACACTTATTGAAAAAAAGCCATATGTCTATCAGCACATTAACGGGCAGGTGGTTGAAATTGCGAGCCGCTACCGGCTTATTGATGACCGGTTGCAGGTAGAGTTTCCAAGGGGCTATGATTCGTGTTACGAGCTGGTCATTGATCCGCTGTTAATTTTCTCCACTTTCTCCGGAAGTACAGCCGATAACTGGGGGAGCACCGCCACACCGGGCGAAAACGGAAAACTTTATTCGTCAGGCATTATGCGCAGTGCGCTGGGTGGAACATTTCCGGCAACTCCGGGGGCGTTTCAAACTACCTATGGGGGCGGCTACGATGTGGCGCTGCTCAAGTACGATTCAACCGGAAGCCAGTTATTGTATGCCAGCTTCCTGGGCGGTTCGAGCAACGAAACTCCGCACAGCATGGTAATGGACAGTAATGGCGACCTGCTTGTTTTCGGAACCACCAGTTCACTGGACTTTCCGATAACTTCCGGTGTGGTGGGGCCTTCATTTAATGGTGGTTTCTTCGTGTTCTCCGATGTGATCGAACGGTACCCGAACGGTTCGGATATGTTTGTGGCGAGAATAAGTGCCGGAGGCGATCAACTCAAAGCCTGCACCTACCTGGGTGGTTCATCAAACGATGGCCTTAACACCTGGCCGGGAGGCCCGCTTACCCGTAACTATGGCGATGAAATGCGGGGCGACATTATTACGGATGCGCAGGGCAATGTGTATATCAGTTCGGTTACTTCTTCGGCAAACTTCCCAATTGTAAACGGTTTCTCCCCGGTTTACAATGGTGGTGGCACCGATGCTGTTTTAATTAAACTCAATGTCGCACTTACGCAAATCGAATGGTCAACCTTTATAGGCGGCAATGACTATGATGCCGCCTACACCATTAAATTTGACAGCCTCGGTAATATTTACACGGGTGGCGGAACAACGAGTGCGAATTTTCCGATAACACCGGGCGCATATCAAAGTACGTATGCCGGCAATACCGATGGTTGGATGGCCCTGGTTAACTCAATGGGCACCGCGTTGTTGCATGCCACCTATACCGGCACCAATCAATACGACCAGATTTACTTTCTTGATGTGGGCACCACAGGCGATGTGTATCTGTACGGGCAGACCACAGGTTCCATTCCGGTAACGCCAGGTGTTTATAAAAATGCAAATAGCGGGCAGTTTGTGCAGAAGCTTTCTGGCGATTTAACTACCCTTGTTTTCTCAACAGTGTTTGGTTCCGGTATCGGCATTCCCAACATTTCACCTACAGCCTTCCTGGTAAGCGAGTGCAACAACCTGTACATGTCCGGGTGGGGCGGGCTTGTCAATACATCAAGGGGTTACTGGCCTTCAAACAGCCGCACCACGGGCATGCCCGTTACACCCGATGCCCTGCAGGCAACAACGTTCGGCTCTGATTTTTATTTCATTGTTCTCACGGAAGATGCTTCAGAATTATTATATGCCACTTTTCTTGGCGGGCCGCAAACCGCAACCCACGTTGACGGTGGTACAAGCCGTTTCGATAAGAGCGGTATTGTCTATCATGCTGTGTGTGCAGGGTGCGGAGGCAGTTTCGATGATTTTCCAACTACACCGGGCGCCTGGTCGAACACCAACAACAGCCTAAGTTGCAACAATGCAGCGTTTAAGTTCGACCTGGCTTCGCTTCGGGCACGGCTGCAAACTAACACGGTTGATTTCTCCATGCCGGGTATTGCCCAACTTTGTTACCCGGATACGCTGCGGCTTGAGAACTTCAGCACTGGCGGGGAAATTTTTGAATGGGATTTAGGCGATGGCACAAAACTAACCAAAACCAACAAAGAGTCATTCCTTCACCAATACCAGGAGGAAGGAGCCTACCTGGTTAAACTCAAAGCCATTGATTTGAACACCTGCACCGCGGTGGATTCAGTGCAGAAACTCATCATGTTTTATAAAAATGATGGCGTTGCCCAGGAGGATGCCACCATCTGCCAGTACACCAATTACCAGCTTGATGCAACAGGCGGGGTGCAGTACAACTGGGTTAGTGAAGATGGCTCGTTTCAATCCAACTTGCAGCGGCCTTTCATAAACCCGCAAGACACCACGGTATATGTTGTTACCATTACCGATGGGGATGGCTGTATAAAAAAAGATACCGTGCAGATTAACGTTGTTCCGGGTATCGATTTGGAAATGAAACACGAGTTTGTAACCAACTGCTTTTCGCGGCCGGCTGTAAAGCTTAGCAATTCAACTATACAACAGGCCGGTGAAACCTATTTTTTTGATTTTGGCGATGGATACACGTCTGATTTAACAACAGACGTGCATGCTTACAATAGTGACGGTTTTTATAACGTGAAACTGGTTGGTGTTAAGGAAACCTGCGTTTATGAGGAAAGTGTTATCCTGCCTGTATTCACCTTGAAAGTACCGAATGTAATTACTCCGGAAGATTCACCGGGCGATAACGATACATTTTTTATCCAGTATGGTGAGGAGTATCAGTCGCCAGCCGAGGTTGGTATATTGGTGCGGTTAAAAGTGGTTAACCGGTGGGGCAGGCTGGTGTTTGAGTCAGATGACTACCGGAACACCTGGGCGGCCAAAGACCTGGACAGCGGTATTTATTTTTATGAAGTGAAAATCGGCAACCATGCTGCCTGTAAAAGTTGGGTGCATGTGATAAAGTGAAGCACCGGATTGTGCAATCGCGGCTGAATGCGTAACATTGCAGCCGTTTCAGGGCCCATAGCTCAGCTGGTTAGAGCACCTGACTCATAATCAGGGGGTCGCAGGATCGTGCCCTGCTGGGCCCACCAACACATCAAGGACTCAGCCTGAATGAGTCCTTTTGTTTTATGACCAGAGAAACCCGCATACGCCTTATCCAGGGATTGCTTTTCGTTGCCACGTTCATCACCACCACTATTGCCGGTGCCGAGTGGACGTTTGGTAAATCGGTTTATGGCGAATTTACCTGGAAGGATTTTTTATGTGGTATGCACTTCTCCATTCCGTTCATCCTTATCCTTACTGTGCATGAATTTGGCCATTATATAACCGCCCGCCTTAACAACATTGACTCCAGTCTTCCGTACTACATTCCGATTCCTCCATTTCCGCTTTCCATCGGTACAATGGGGGCCATCATCCGGCTGAGGAGCAAGGTGCCTTCCATGCGTATTAATTTCGATATCGGTATTGCCGGGCCGCTGGCAGGCTTTGTGATGGCGCTGGTGGTATTGTTCTATGGGTTCATTAACCTGCCACCGGCAGAATATATTTTTCAGGTTCACCCTGAATACGAACAATACGGGTTGAATTATGCCGAGCATGTTTATCAGCCAAACGAGCAGATACTCGATGTGGTTATCGGTAAAAACCTGCTGTTTTTATTCTTTGAAAAGTTTGTTGCCGACCCGCAGCGCATGCCTAACCCGCATGAGATAATGCACTACCCGTATTTGTTTGCGGGTTTCCTGGCACTGATTTTTACCAGTCTTAATTTGTTACCCATTGGTCAGTTGGATGGCGGCCATGTGGTTTACGGGTTGGTTGGGTACCGGTGGCATCGGCTGGTAGCTTCTGTTTTTTTTTATGGCGTTTATGTTTTATGCCGGGCTGGGTATTGTTTACGCAGGTCAGCCCATGAATGACCTGTTGTTTTATATACCGGCATACGTTGTTTTTCTTTACCTCTGCTTTACCGGCCTGGGCTTGCCGTGGCGCGATACCCTTATGTATGCTCTTGTTGTTTTTGCATTTCAGTTTTTGCTGAGCTGGAGTTTTCCGGGTGTTAAAGGGTATTCCGGGTGGCTCGTATTCGGGTTTGTACTCGGCCGGCTGATTGGCGTTCAGCACCCGCCATCCGAGGTTGAGGAGCCGCTTGATTTTAATCGGAAGCTTCTTGGATGGATTGCGCTGATTATTTTCATTATTTCGTTCAGTCTCAATCCTATCGAACTGAAATAATGGCTAATGGGTAATCAACACTTTTTTTGTTTGAGTAAATCGGCCGGTCCGGTAGCGAACCAGGTATAGGCCGGGTTGCGCGGATATTGCCCGAACGAGGGTTTCTGAATCCGCTTGCGAGGTTTGTATCTCAACCCGTTGCCCGGTAATGGAAAAAACTTCGATGCTTGTTACTTCGCCTTTCAGGTAAAATTCGCCTATGCTCGGGTTCGGATAAAGATCAACCACGGGTGCCGGTTCTTCAGGAAGTGAAGTTACTATTTCGCCCGTACCAAAGCGGGGCCTTATCATCAGGCTGCCGATAACCAGGTCGTTTACCATCCATGTTCCGGTAGTGTTCACATACATCTGATTGCCGGAGTCATGACTGGTATCGAGCCCGATGCGCACTAATCCTGCCGATCCCTGATGCCAGCCGATGAACACGGTGTCTTTTACGATCACTGCCGGGTTAAGGGTAAACGCAGTGAATTTGCTGTTCGCTTCGCGCCTGACGGGTATGGTTTGTTCGGTAAGCAGCGCGCCAGGTTTTCCGTTTTGGCTCCGCCAAACCATCAGGGTAACGATGTTCGGGCTTACCGCCCCTGTATAAGGATAATGGATATACCCTCCATTCAGTGTATCCTGTCCGGAGGCTCTTAGCACAAAGCGGTATGCGGCCATGTTGCCGGCCTGGGTTAGGCCGGCTGCATATTCGGCACTGCCATCGTCATATGCGTAGTAATCTTTAAAGACACTCTCAACATAACTGGAATCGTTAAGTTGAAAATCGGGTTTGCTTACCAATGTATCACGTGTATTCACACGGAGGTATATCTTTAAGAAAGCCGAGTCGGCTGAAGAAGTAAACAGTGCTTTTGGCGGAGTGTCGGGTAGTGTAAAAAATTTACGCTCCAGGCTGGCCAGCGATGACGGTACTGAATCGCTTAGCGGCCCTGCGCTAAGTACCGGTG
>JAGUUF010000302.1 GCA_020063545.1 Cytophagales bacterium | reverse complement strand
GGATAAACCGGTTGAAAAGTTGTTCACTACTTTTTTCACGAATATTTTGAGTATGAAGGTACTCCACGTACCTTCATACCACTAAGCCGATTATTGGCCAGTTGATTGAGCGGCACCAGTAAACAAAACAGTTGTTTCTACGGGAACAAGTGCACAAAAAAGCTGGTGATGCCGGTTGTGGTTGCGAAAAGGGTTTCCTCGCGGGAATACCTGTTGTGAGCATGAAACTGAGAACGGCAATCGAAAGAAAGCCGGGGCAGGTTTTAACTAGGTCAACTTGACTTAGGGTTGTATGGCAGCTACGGTTGCTGTGCAACAAAACGGGAATACGCAAGCAATTGATGTATTCCCGTTTTTTGTTTTTACCCCAATCCGCTCTTCACTATCTTGGCAATCAATCCAACAAAAGTCCTGCTATGACCAGATACCTTATTCTCCTGTTGGCGATTACGTTTGCCTGTTCGCCTAAAGAAAAGAAAGAAGAATGGATAAGTTTGTTCAATGGCAAAAATCTTCAGGGATGGACGCCTAAAATTTCAGGCTATGCGGCCGGGGTGAACTACAAAAATACCTTCCGGGTAGAAGAAGGCATCCTGAAAGTTTCGTATGCTGAGTATGATTCATTTACCCGCGAGTTCGGCCATTTGTTTTACAAAGACCCCTATTCTCATTATCGCCTTCGGGTGGAATACCGTTTTGTTGGTAAGCAACCAAAGGGCGGGCAACAATGGGCGTTTATGAACAGTGGCGTTATGTTTCATTCGCAATCAGCCGAAAGCATGGGGGTTGATCAGAATTTCCCGGTATCGCTCGAAGCGCAGTTTTTAGGCGGCACACCTGAGCGGCAGCGCCCAACCGGTAACTTATGCACCCCGGGGATGCATGTATACATTGCCGATACCCTGGTTACTCAGCATTGCATAAGTGCCAAGACACGCACGTTTCTTCCCGATGAATGGGTCACAGCCGAACTGATTGTGTATGGCGACAGCCTTATCCATCATGTAATTAATGGCGATACTGTTATGACGTATTCGCGGCCAATAATCGGGGGAGATTATTTACCGGAAAATTATCCGCAGCCTGAAGGCACCCCTGTAAAATCAGGTTACATAGCTTTGCAATCCGAAAGCCACCCGATTGAGTTCAGAAAAGTGGAGTTGATGATGTTGAAGCAGAATAAAAGCATGTAAGTAATTTCCCTAAAGGTCTTTGAAGGAGTTTACACAGCTTATTGAAATCAGGCCTGATCACATAGATGCCTTAAACCATGTAAACAATGTGGTTTACCTGCAATGGGTGCAGGATGTTGCCTCGGCTCACTGGAATGCCATCGCCTCAGATGAAATGAAGAAGCAATATTCCTGGGTGGTGCTCAAACATGAAATCGAATATTTTGCCCAGGCATTTCTTAATGATGTCATTCAGGCCAAAACGTGGGTATTCAAATCAGCGGGTGTGCGCTCCGAACGACACGTTGAACTGTATAACCATAAAACCGGCAAGTTGCTGGTACGCGCAAAAACTACCTGGTGCCTGCTGGATGCAAAAACGATGAAACCCAGGAGAATTGAACAGGATATCCTTCAGTTGTTTCACCAGGTCTTAACCAACTAATCAGTTTTAGGCGGGAAGTCGCGCAGCACTCTGTCTATGCCGGCCCTGATATTTTTTTCTGACAGGTCAGGCGGGGTTTCTAAAAATCCCTCGGTATGACTTTCCCATACCAGTTCTCCGCGCTGGCGGTCAATCATGTGGATGACGAGTGTTCCTTTTGTTACATGCACTTCATCGGCACGTGTAAAAGGAGTTTTATAGTAGTAGGGTTCGTCTTCCTTGCTGTGGTACCGGATGATAACCTGGTCTTCAAGGGTAACATGGAAGTCTACCAACAAGTCGGGTGAATCGTTGTCAAACCGAAGATCTTTTCTTTTCAGGTTATCGATAATGGCATTTTTGATTACCTCCTGGGTCTCAGGCCTGTTCAGGTATTCAGGACCGGTATAAAAAAAGGTGCAGTTTTCCAGCCAGCAAAATGTTTTGTAGGCAGTAAAGTCTGTGCCAGCCTTATATTCGGTTTTTACCGAATCGCACGAAAGCACGATAAGCAGAGTCGCTAAAGTGATTAATTTCCTCATGGTGCTAATATGAACTAACTAACCGAGCGCTATGCTGGCGAAGGTCATCCGGTCTGGCTGATCTTTATCACCTCTCAGGCCAGCTCGCGTAAATCAACCGGCACCACTTTCGAAACACCTTTTTCAACCATGGTTATCCCGTAGATTACATCAGTGGCTGTCATGGTGCGCTTGTTGTGGGTTACAATAACAAACTGGCTCTCCTTGCTGAAATTCCGGATAATGCTGTTGAACTTATCAATGTTGGCATCGTCAAGCGGGGCATCCACTTCATCGAAAATACAGAAGGGTGCCGGCTTAAGCAGGTACATCGAAAACAACAGGGCAGTGGCAGTAAGGGTTTTTTCTCCGCCCGAAAGCTGGTTAATGGTAATGGGCCGCTTGCCTTTCGGTTTGGCGATAATATCGATTTCGGATTCCAGCGGGTTGTTTGGATCAAGCAGTTTAATATCGCAGTCGTCCTCTTCATTAAAGAGCGATCGGAATACGCGCTTAAAATGGCCGCGTACCTGGTTAAAGGCATCCATAAAGGTTTGGCTGGCTACGCCTTCAATTTCGGTTATGGTGCTCAGCAACGATTCCTTTGCTTTAAACAGATCGTCACGCTGTGCGATAATAAAGTCGTTGCGTTCTTTAATCTCGGTGTAGGCCTCCATGGCCATCGGGTTAATGGGCCCCATGGTTTCAAGGCGTTCGCGTATGCGGGCAACTTCGGTGCGCAGTTTTTCTTCGTCAGCCTGGTTAAGCTGTGCAGCTTCAGCTTCAGTAGCCGGTTCGCCCAGGGTTTCCAGATCAACATTAAATTCTACCGAAAGCCGTTCTTTTACGGAGTTGAGTTGCAGTTTGTTTTCGTTCAACTGGTTCTGCAGTTCCATCAGCACGCTGTCGATGTTCTGCCGGGCATGTTGCACTTCCCGTAGTTCTTTTTCCTGCTGGTCAATATCTCCGCGCGACTGAT
>JAGUUF010000288.1 GCA_020063545.1 Cytophagales bacterium | reverse complement strand
GATGAGAAGGTTGTTTTGAAAGAAAACACCGTGCTTCACCTTAACCTGGATGCCGAAATTACCGAACAACAAGTCGAAAACCCGTTCGAAGGAATGCCGGTTTTCGGCAATGAGATTCCCACCATCGGGTTGCTTCAGTTAAAGGAGGCTATAAAACATGCCGCTGCCGATAATAAGATTACGGGCATCTATCTTGACGTTAACTACCCGATGGCCGGTTTTGCCACCATTGAGGAGATTCGCCAGTCGCTGCTGGAGTTTCGCGAAAGCGGCAAATGGATAATAGCCTACTCCGAAGTAATGTCGGAAAAGGCCTACTACCTCGCCTCCGTGGCCGATAAGATTTACCTGAATCCTGAAGGCGAACTCGAGTTTAACGGCCTTACCGTAGAGATTAGTTTTTTCAAGCGCCTCTTCGACAAGCTGGAGATTAAACCCGAAATCTTTCGGGTTGGCGATTACAAAAGCGCGGTGGAGCCGTACCTGCTCGAAAAGATGAGCGCTGAAAACCGGCTTCAGCTCACCGACTTGGTTAACTCCATTTACGGGTATATGCTGGAACGGATTTCCGAAGCAAGGGGAATACCCGTTGAACGATTGAAAACTATTTCCGATAAAATGCAGGCCCGCAATGCACGCCTGAGCCTCGAGCACGGACTGGTAGACTCGCTGCTTTATTATGACGAGGTGCTTGCTGCCATGCGCCAGCGCCTTAACCTGAGCGAAACCGGAAAGATCAACACCATCGGCTACAAACGGTACAGTAAAAGCTATGGTACTGCAAAATCATCGGCCAACGAAATTGCCGTCATCGTTGCCGATGGTACTATCCTTCCGGGCAAGGCCGATCAGGGTGTTATCGGGTCAGAAACATTTGCCGAGTCCATCCGCAAAGCACGCGAGAATAAAAAAGTAAAGGCCATTGTCATGCGCATTAATTCGCCTGGCGGAAGTTTCCAGGCATCGGATGTAATGTGGCGTGAGGTTGCGCTCGCGTCTAAAGTAAAACCCGTCATTGCGTCCATGTCCGACTATGCCGCTTCGGGCGGTTACTACCTGGCAATGGCATGCGATACCATTGTTGCCCAACCCCATACCATTACCGGATCGATTGGGGTGTTCAGCGTACTGTTTGATGCAAGCGGTTTCCTCGGCAATAAACTGGGCATAACGTTCGATGAAGTAAACACCGGTGAATACGGTGAAATGGTAACCTTAAGCCGGCCGCTGACCGAGGGCGAGAAAAATGTGTGGCAACAGCGCACCAACGAAATTTATGAAACCTTTACCGGCAAGGCAGCCGATGGCCGCGGCATCAGCCAGGATGAAATTAAAAAAGTTGCCAGCGGCAGGGTGTGGACCGGCCGGCAAGCCCGGGAACGCAACCTGGTGGATATAGTTGGCGGTTATAATGATGCCGTAGCCATTGCCGCAGCAGCAGCCGGTGTGGGCGATGATTTTAAACTCCGGTATTACCCTGCCCGTAAGTCGTTTATTGAACAGTTTCTCGGATCGCTGGAAGGCAATGCCAAAACCACGCGAATGAAGGAAGAAATGGGCGCCTATTATCCGGTTTATCGGCAATGGCAAGCCCTTAAACAACACCACGGTGTGCAGGCAAGAATGCCCTTTGAACTGAAAATTCAGTAGGCTGGAATAGGCTTTTTCTGAAAAACGATTTAGGCCAAAAATGCCTGATTTTTGATGTAAGGTTTTGACCGGATTTGGACAAATACTACCCTAAAGTGACACTTTAAGTAGTACAATTACATAGGCCAATCGTGCGCAGCAACCCGACTGTTTGATGCTTGAAGGAATGAATCAACAAAAAGCCGTGATAAGTGGTGTTTTGGTTGCAGCTTTACTGCATTTAGAAGGTTAATAATTTCGGTGCAAGGTTTTGGGCTTACCATTAAAGCGGTGGTTTACGGCTATTACTGCATCGAGCGCGTTTCATGGTTAACCCTTCTACTGGTTTTCATCAGATGACGGTGCAAACCGTGTAACCGGAATACGTTGGTTTAGTGGTGCGAATGGGAGGAGGGCATTGAGGTTCACCAACCGGATTGCGGGTATTGATGTTTGTGCAATCTTGTTTTACCTGGATTGATTTACAGCACGTTATCCTTAGTAACGCAGGCCGATTGGTTTTGTATAATCACAAGTTATACAGTGCTCAAAAAAACACCCCCTTGGTAAACCAAGGGGGTGTAATTAACTGATTATCAGCTTAATGCTTCAGAACTTGTCTTCTGCAACAAACCCTCCTACGGGTTCATTTTGCACAACCGATGGTTCCGTTACTTTAGCGGCTTCAGCTTTGCCTTCTGTATGCCGTACCGAAATCAGGGTAAACGACAGGGTTGCGGCTGTAACCACGGCAAGTAAGGTGACGATTTTGGTTTTCATGACTTCAGATTTTCTAATTATGGTGACTCTTAAGATAGTGAGTGAGAGTATTAACCGTGTCCTCCGGTGTTTCCTAAACCGCCACCATTTTCAAGTTCGGTTGCAGGAGCAATTTCCTCTTCTGCGCAAGCGGTAACAGTCAGTGAAACGGTCATGATGAACATAACGATGTAGAATAACTTTTTCATAGTAGTGGGGTTTATGGTTTGTTAGTTTTGTTTTTGTTTTACTTAAATTGTGAGCCAAAGATGGTTGGCCGGAATGAATCTTTTTCATGTAATAATTTTCTTTAATTACGCGTGTACCAAATAATTTTTGTTTGTTCTGCAGTGCGCAACCTGGTGTTGCCAATAATCCTCCTTTCAGTTCTTCAGCCCCTTGTAGCACAGCCTCAGCGGCAAATTGATTCACTTAAAGCGAAGTTGAGGACCGGTCCTGCTGAACAGCGGTATGAAGTATTGACCGAATTGTCCCGGCTTCATTTCGATACGGATTATGCGGCAGCCCTTGATTACAATAACCAGGCTTATGAATGGGCCGTTGCCCGGGGTGATAGTTTAAAGATGGTTACCAGCGCAAGACGGATTGGTCAATTGTATAACCGGATGGAAGAACCAAAAGAAGCTCTGAATATTTTGTTGGGTATGCTGCCGGTTGCAACGCGCAATAACTTCAGGGAAGAGCAAAAACGAATTCTCAATAACCTTGCATTGGCATATACCGTCAGGGCAGAGTATGATAAAGCGCTTGACTACCACTTTCAAACACTTATGATGCGTGAAGAGGATGGAGACGTTGAGGAAATTGCCGTTACGTTAAACAATATTGGCCTTGTTTATTTTAAACTGAGGAATTACCCCAAGGCACTGGAGTTTTACACTAAGGCATTGGAATACCTTCAAAAGTCCACGGATAAGAGCTTCATGGGCCAACAACTCATAAATATAGGGTTATGCCATAACCAGATGAAAAATTTTAATGAAGCCTTTGAAACATTTAAAAAGGTGTTTGATTCTTGCGGAAATGGATGTCAGGATGTTGTTAAAGTTTCCGGCTGGTTTGGAATGGGAGTGGCTAATTATGGTCTCGAAAAATATGAAATGGCTGAGAAATTTTTTAAAGACTCGTATGAAGTGGCAGCATCTTCAAACAATCCGAGGTTCCAAGCCGAGAACCTGGTTTACCTCGGCAAAATTTACATTGCCATTGCAAAACCGGACGAAGCCGTTCAGGCGCTGGAGCAGGCAGAACAGATTGCAACACAGTATGCCTACAACGAACTGTTAATTGATACGTACCGGCAGTTCTCTGTATTGTACCACCAGGTTAATGATCATGAAAATGCCTCCGCTTACCAGCGCAAATACATTGCGCTGAAAGACAGCGTGTACAGCGAGCGGCTCATCGAAAAAATTGCGGAACTGCAAACCAACTTTGCCGAGCGCGAAAACATTGCCACGATTGCTGCAAAGGAAGAGGTAATAACGCGCCAGCGCATGCTGAATATTTCCATCGGCATTATTGCTGTGCTGGCAGCATTGCTGGTATTTGTTCTGTACCGCAGCAACCGCACCGTGCGCAGGGTAAACACCGCACTTTCCGAAGCCAAAGCAGAGTTACAGATCTTAAATGAAGATCTTGATAAAAAGGTTAAAGAGAAAACGGCAAGCCTCCGGAAAGTAAACGAAGAACTGGATAATTTTATTTACAAAACGTCACACGACATCCGCGGACCGCTGGCCAGCCTGAAGGGAATCTGCAACCTCGCTTTAATGGAGGTAAAAGATCCAACCTCCATTGAATACCTGAAAAAACTGGATGAAACGGCCGACAAGCTTAATAAAATTTTAACCCGGCTGCTCATTGTCAACCGGATTAACAATGCCACACCTGTTTTCGAGCCCATTAACCTGGGCGCTCTGGTGGATGAAATTATTATCGTGGAATCCAAACGCGGGTTACCACCCCGGTTTGTTATCAAAAAAGAGATTGATAAAACCTTGTCATTCTATTCCGACCGCGAACTTGTCCGAATCATTCTTGAAAACCTGATTGATAACGCCATTAAATTTTACAACGACTCCGAACGGATTGATCCGTTTGCCAGGATAAAAATCAGCCGCAGTACCGGCCAGCTTGAAGTACAGGTAATTGATAACGGTGTGGGTATTTCTAAAGTAGATCCGGATAAAATTTTTCAGATGTTTTCACGTGCCTCTGAGCGGTCAGATACCGGGGGCATTGGCCTTTACCTCACTAAACTGGCTACCGAAAAGTTGGGTGGCTCCATTGCCCTTGGCATAACCCCCGAGGGCTACACGCAGTTCCGGGTTACTTTTCCCGCTAACGGGGAAGCCTGATCCGGATTTTTATTATCCTGTTCAATTCCCATCTTTGCACACCTGTTTTGCCAGGGTATTATGACCAAAACGTTTAAACGAACAACTGTTACGGCCGCATTACCGTATGCCAATGGCCCGCTGCACATCGGCCACG
>JAGUUF010000061.1 GCA_020063545.1 Cytophagales bacterium | reverse complement strand
GCGTTGACAATTTCTTTGCGCGCTATGCAATTGCAACGTATCCCTCGAACCCGGATTTCACCCTGCCCAGCGGTTCCGTAACCATCGCAACCGGAGCCAGCTTCGCAGACGGCAAGTTTACGGGCGATACCTTCTTTGACAAGACGGTTACCTACCGGGGCGCTTTCGGAACGGCTACCGACTGGACTAACGGTTGGGCTGAATTCAGACCGATTACAAAGGTTTATTAATCCGTAATCAATCCACTTATTTCCAGGGACTCACCTCCGGGTGAGTCCTTGTTTTTTATTTTTGTGTTCCGCTAACAGAATTTTATACCAATGATTCGATATATCGTGTTGCCGATTTGTGTGTTACTTGTTTTGACAGCCTGTACTAACCGGAAGAAAGTAACCTATAAACCTTCCGGGTATTTGTCAGGGCAGGAACAGGAATGGGTGAAAAGGGAAATTATCCGCTACGTGGCCAAAGCCCCGCGCAGGGTAACCGGTGACGTGAAGTTTGATACTGCTTATGACGAACACTATACCCGGCAACTGGAAGGCCATGAATTGCTGGCGTATTACATCTCACCTGAGAATGAGCACTTTTTTCTCATTGCCCGTATTGCCCCAAGCCTGGAGGAAAAAATGGTGGCTACCGGTGGCCGTATGCGGTTTGACAGCAACCGGAAGTTGATAGAATACGAAGAAGTTTTCCGCACCTGGAAATTGCCGCGACCCTTGCTTAAAGAAAGAGGATTGTATTTGTTCGACCTGCTGGTTAAGGGGCAAGACCTGACGCCCTACTATACGGCAAGGGCCGGCTTTAATTACATCGAATTTCCGGATGAAAACGTTTTTTTCGATAAGGAATCGCGAATGTGGAAATCCAAACAGTATGGCTCAGTTGAAGAGATGGTGTATGAAAGCCGCGATGCCGACTCCCTTTCAAAAAAAACCGGCCGTTAGTTCACCTTCTTCTGCTTCTCTTTATGCATCTCCACCACTTTCTTTACCTGCTCCAATGCAATGGCCAGCGAATCCTGGCTTTTTTTGTTCTGCTCAATCTTAGTCAGCAGCGTCAGGTACTCGAGTTTGTTTACATCCAATGATTTTTCCAACTGTACTTTCTCTTTCTGGTTATTCTCCAGCCGGATGTTCAGGTTTTTGTTTTCGGTAAGCAGGCGCTGTTGCTGCCGTTCAACAGCCTGCAACGCACGGGTTGATTCATCAATCTGCACTTGTATTTTATCGCGGTAAAACTGTACCCCGAAATCGTAGGCAAGGCGCTCCAGTTCCCGGCTCACTTTTTCCGCCTCTTCGGCAGGCCATTCATCCGATCGTATGCCAAACCAGGCAGTTGTGCGGTCGCTTTTCTCTTTGGTGAGCGCATATACCGGGCTTTTATAATTGGAGCCCCCAATAACCACCTCGCTGGTGGTAAGCGGGTTGGCCCCCAGTTTCAGCTTGGCGAATGTTCTCAAATATTTTGTCAGGGCAGCATTAACGTCATCAGCAGTTCCTTCCAGTTCTACTTCAAAACCATCGGCATTTTTGCCTTTAATGCGGGCGGTTTCCTTATTCACTTTTACCGATTGTGCAGAAACTGAAACAGCAGCAGCGATAAGGATAAATCCGATAAACTTTCTCAACCCATTCATGTTTCTTACTTTGAGTAACCAAAGCTAACAAAATTGAGTCCAAAAAAAGTACTGATTACCGGTGCCTCGGGTCTTATCGGCAATCGCCTTACCAACCTGCTTCTTGAGCGCGGGTACGAAGTAGTGCACCTGAGCCGCAACGCCAAAACCGGCAAGGTGTGTGCTTATGCCTGGGACATTTCTTCAGGGACTCTTGATGAACAAGCATTCAACGGTGTTGATGCGGTAATTCACCTGGCAGGAGCGGGCGTGGCCGACAAGCGGTGGACGACAGCGCGAAAGCGGGAAATTCTCGATAGCCGGGTTAAATCAACACGGTTACTTGCCAATTTCCTGGCCACACAAAAGCATCAGGTTAAAACGTTTGTTTCAGCTTCGGCTATCGGGTACTATGGCTTTGGGTTGACCAACGAAGTTTTTACCGAAGAAAGCAAACCAGGTACCGATTTTCTGGCAAGGGTTGTTACCGAATGGGAGCGCGAAGTGCAGGTTGTTCAAACACTGGGTATCCGAACGGTACTCTTGCGGATTGGTATTGTGTTGAGTACTAAAGGAGGCGCATTGAAGGAGATGGCCAGGCCAATTCGTTTTGGATTTGGCGCCCCGCTGGGCACGGGCAAGCAATACCTGAGCTGGATTCATATTGACGACCTGTGCAACATGTTTGTATTTGCTGTGGAAAATGAAGCATTGGCCGGCATATACAATGCCACCGGCACGCAGCCGGTAACAAATGCGGAATTTACACAGGCAGTAGCCGGTAAGCTGAAAAAACCCATGTGGTTACCCGCGGTGCCGCCTTTTACTTTGAAGTTGCTGCTGGGCGAGATGGCCGACATGATTATAAATGGAAGTGTTGTTTCTTCACAGAAAATCCAACGGGCAGGTTTTCAATTTCAGTATACAGAACTTGGAGTGGCGTTAAAGCACTTGTTACATTAGTGCATAGCCACTGCAACTTTTTGAATCGGCTGTGCCATAGTATAGAAACCGGTATGCCAAGACAAAATGATCACTGACAAAGCGCAAAACCATAAAAACCCTATTTCTCGAACCATCGTTGTATATTTCGATATTGAGTTGAACGTTACATGAAAACAAAGGGTAAAAAGAAAGCAGACAGCCTCGTAATTCAACAAGCCATTGAAGACGAGCACCGCATCCGAAAAGCGTTTAAAGACAAGGACTGGTCGGAGATAAAGGGCGAAAACAGCTGGATGATTTTTAAGGTGATGAGCGAGTTTGTGGAGGGCATGGAAAAGCTGGCAAAGATTGGCCCGTGTGTTACCATATTCGGTTCGGCACGCACCAAGCCCGGCCATGCGTATTACAAAACAGCCGAAGAACTGGCATACCAACTGGTTCAGCATGGCTACGGAGTCATTACCGGTGGCGGGCCCGGCATTATGGAAGCGGGCAACCGCGGAGCACACCGTGCAGGCGGAAAGTCGGTGGGGCTCAATATCTTTCTTCCGTTTGAGCAGAAGGGAAACCCCTATATCGATCCGGACAAACTGATAACGTTCGACTACTTTTTTGTTCGAAAGGTAATGTTCGTGAAATATTCCCAGGGGTTTGTGGTAATGCCGGGCGGTTTTGGTACGCTCGATGAATTAACCGAAGCGCTTACGCTTATTCAAACCAAAAAAATCGGGCGCTTTCCGATTGTGATGGTAGGCAAAAAATTCTGGCAGGGCTGGCTGAAGTGGGTGAAGGAAATTCTGATTGACGAAGGCATGATAAGTGAAGAAGACCTTGACTTGTTTAACCTGGTGGAAACGCCCCAAGAAGCGGTTAAAGTAATTGACGATTTCTATTCGAAATACCTGTTGGCTCCGAACTTTTAGCAGAAACACCTGTGCAAACGCTGGAGAGAAATTTTCCATTGATGGTTTCATTACTGTCGCTGGTTATTGTGCTGGGGTATGTACGGTATTCAGACGATCGCATTAAAAAGCTGCTGGAGGAGGCAAAGCAGGACGAGCAACAGGATGAAGGAATTCTGCCGCCATCGCAGTGGGATGCGGAAATACCCCGATACCTGGCCGTATCGTACGACTTGCCAACCGCCCTGAATTTTGCCGGTGAGCCTGTGCCGCTGGATATACCCGATGTGCTGGAACGGCTTGATCGGGAATTGCAGATAAACATTTATCTCCACAGCAGCACCATCTTCCTGATAAAGCGCGCCAACCGGTGGCTGCCCCAGATGCAGGAAATTATGCGCAAGCATAATATCCCGGATGACTTTAAATACCTTCCGCTGATTGAGTCGGGATTGCTGAACGACACCTCACCAAAAGAAGCGGTGGGCTATTGGCAGATTTTGAAAACCTCGGGCCGTGAAATGGGACTGGAAATAGATAACGAAGTGGATGAGCGATACGACCCGCTTAAGGCAACCGAAGCGGCATGCAAATACCTGAACAATGCGTATAAAAAATTGGGTAACTGGACGCTGGTGGCGGCATCGTACAACCGCGGTATTGCCGGTATAGGCCGCGCACTTGAAAACCAGCAGGTGGATAATTTTTACGACCTGCACCTGGTGGAAGAAACCTCACGGTATGTGTTCCGGATTATAGCCATCAAGGAAATTATCGAGAACCCTGCCCGGTACGGATTTAATGTTAACCCGAAACATTTGTATCAGCAGGAACAACTCCGGTATGTCGAGGTTAAGGAAACCATTCCTGACTTAGTAAAATTTTCAAGGCAACAGGGTGTAAACTATAAATTGCTTAAGCGACACAACCCGTGGTTGCGTGGCGATCGGTTAACCGTAAAAAAGGGAAAAACCTACCGCATTGCTTTGCCGGCCGGTTAAGGCTCAGTCTTCCAACTGCTCATAACCCGACCGAAGCAACAGGTATCCAAACGTGCCCATAACCAGGCCAACGGCACCTATGCCTGCTGTTGTTCCCCAGCCCTGTTCAGTACTTCCTAAAAAAATTTTTATAGCCATTAAAATAGCCGTGATGCTGGCTGCGATACCAACCAACAGCATACCGAAGCCATAGTAAACCGACATCCCACCTGTTACCCGTTTCTCAATCTTTTGCTTTGCCATAATAGTTAGTTACCATCCCAATCCGTAATCCTCCCCGTGATTGCTTGAGCCTCCCCAGAAGCTGCCGTTTTTCCAATCGAAGTAAATGGCATTGATCGGTCCGCTGGTGCGTTCGCGGTAGGTTATCCGGTAGCCGCGCTGGCCAAGTTCTTTGCGCACCCAGGGAGGCATCTGGTTGTTGAGAATTAAACCTCCCGGTTGTTTCTCATGATCGCCAAAGCTGCTGTACATCTGGTTGGTGATGAAGCTGGGTGCTTCGCAGGCTTCCTGCACCGTCATGTTAAACTCTACCATGTTCAGAAAGAACTGAATGAGCAATTGGTCCTGCTCATCACCAGCCTGTTTGGCAAACGATAAGAACGGTTTGCCGTCTTTC
>JAGUUF010000192.1 GCA_020063545.1 Cytophagales bacterium | reverse complement strand
CGCGCATGCCAAGATCGTTCCAGAAGGTAGTCTCGCTTCCGGAAGCCGGAGAGGCGAGGCTGCTGTTATTAAGGGCCGCAGTATTCCAGTAATTCTGAACATCCGTTGCAGACATACCTGTACCTGCAGCAAAAGCAGTATTGGCAATCTGGATGTTATTGGCCAGCACTCCGTTGCCAGACTGATAATTACTAAGCACGGAAGGCTGATTGAAGCGCAACCCGGTGGGGAATCCTCCAATTACCGAGTTGAATATGGAAACAGATACACGCCTTCTCAAATCCATGTTGTGAATGTTGTTGGCAGAAAGTGACCGCGTTGCATGATCACGAGGACCATATACGGTTACGTTAGAGAAAATTGCCTTGGTGTGATATTCAAACTCATTACCGGGAGGCAGGTTATCGTTGGGGCCGCTGTCGCACTCGAACGCGTTTGATTGTGACTGGTCAGCATAGAACGGGTTGCGAACCACGAGGCCAAACTGCACTTTGCCGCTCCAGCCAAAATCGCAGTCGAAATCGTCATCCCATGTAGAGTGCGAAATCAGGTATTTGCCGTTAATGGCACCACCGAACCACTCAAAGCCGTCATCACCGCCAAAGGATACCTGAACATATTCCAAAGTTGTTCCGCTGCCAACACCGCCCATGGTGATGGAGTTTGTTTCATTATTAGGAGAAAGTTCGATACCGGCATATTCTACGCGCAGGTATTTAAGGGTACCTGAGCTTTCGGCATCGTTAGTGCGTACATTAGAACCAAAACGCTTCGGGGGGTCAATACCCTCAACACTTGGAGAACCAGAATCGTCCGCAGAAGTATTTTGATTGGTAAACGCACGGCCAAGAATAACCAAGCCACCCCAATCGCCTTTGTCGCGCTCGTTAATTCCCTGGGAGGACGTCATCACCACAGGCGCTGCAGCCGTTCCGTTAATATTCAGCACACCGCCCTTTTCAACAACCAACGTGGCCTTGGTTGCTTTATCGCCTAAGATAACAGTACCTGCGGGAATGGTTATCGTTACCCCGTTTGGAACAAACACCTGTCCCTTGAGCAGGTAGCGCTTGGCAGGATCCAGCGTTTGCGTAGCCAGGTTACCGGGGCCCAGTTGAATAACCGGGTCATTTACCTGGATGGAAACGTTCGTGAGCAGTGAAGGCAGGTTTTTGTTATCCGTTGCCTGAAGTGTTATTACTACAGTTGAGCCGATAACCGCGCTTGCCGGAATGGTGTAGTTAATGGTTTGTTCAGAAGAAGTTTGTCCGGCCAAATCAATTGTTGCAATTGGTGTAGCACCAACGGTTGCAATCAGTTGCTTGCCTCCGTTAGGTGCCGTAACCGTTACCTGAAAGCTAATGGCATCGCCCGGCAAAGCCGATACGGGTGCCCCCGAAACCGAAAGTGAGGGAGCGGGTTTAATGTCTTCATCGTCATTACAGCCAACCAGCAACACCAGCGGGCTTACCAACAACATAATTTTCCAAATGTGTTTGTTCATTGTATAAAGGTTTAAAAGTTAGTTTCAGAATCGGGTCAAAATTAGACCACCCCGTCCTAACCATGGTTACTGAGGCTTTACCAAATCGTTAACGTGACGTAACATTCACGCCACATTACCTTAACATAAGCCGGGCGAAGAATCCCCGTGCGCAAGGGGCAGGATTATTTTCTGCTGATCTTATACGACAATGAAAAACTAAATTGTTGTCCGATTTTATACCGCAGAATCGGGGCATCCGTAGAAGTTACATCAATTTTGTTGTTAACGTCTGTATCCTGGTAAAAGCGGTACTCGGCATTTAAGAGGTTCTGAATATTCAGTTTGGCCTCCATGCGCCCGAATTGTTTTGCAAGCTGCATATCAACCGAGTGCCTGGGCAATTCATAAACAGATGGAAAATTGATGTCGCCAACCTGGAAAATGCGCTGCCCGAAGATGTTGTAGGCAACAGAGGTTGAAAATCCGTTATCATCATCGGTATAGTATAGCCCTACATTGAACAGGTAGGGTGACTGACCCTGCAACTCGCGTTTCTGTTGCTGAAATCCGGCTTGTGAACCAAGGTCAACCTGCGAGTAAATATACGAGGCATTAAGGTTTACAGACAGGTTCCGCAGAAACTTAGACATACCTAAACTGGCAAGCGATTTTCTGAATTCAAGTTCAGCTCCGTAGGCGCTGGCCTCATCGGCATTGCCATAGGTGGCCTGTGGAGATTCGGCCGTAAGCTGCAGGATGGATTCAATGGGATTGCGGAAATGCTTATAGAACACGCCAAAACTTACCAGTTCACCGGGGTTCGGGTACATTTCCCATCGCAAATCGACATTGTCGATATCGGCTGTTTTCAGGTCGGGATTTCCGAATACACCCAGTTCAAGTTCGAAGTTATAATACAAAAAAGGAGCAAGTTCGCGAAACTCGGGCCGGTTGATGGTGCGGGAATAGGCAAGCCGTACCAGCGACCTGTCGGAAATGTTGTAAGCGGTATTGATAAACGGCAGCGGTGAAACCACCGGGTTATCTACTTTAATGGGTCCGTTGTTGGTTGCCGTAAGAATTTCCTGGCGGTTGCTCTCTACACGTATTCCTCCGGAAACGTCAATTTTACCGATGGAGAAATTGCCGCCTACATAACCGGCAACAAGCAGGTTATCTCCGGTGTAGGTATCCGAAGGACGAGTTCCTTCTTCAATTACAAAACCATCCTGCGATTTGATATTACCCGGAGCAAAAATGTCGGAAAGTGGAAGACGAATTAAATCCTCTCCGATTTGCGGATCAAAGAACCCGGGATAGAGATACGAAATATACCGGGCATTAAATTCCCTGGACTTAGACTCAATGTAATAGCCCGCCTTTATGGATGGCGATCGTTTATCCGCGACATCGCCAAATTTCTTTTCCAGGCTCATGCCACCGGAAATACCCGAATCGGTCAAATCCGAATAGAACCTTCCCGTTTCGAACAGGTTGGCGCTGGGCGGCAGTTGCATCTGGTATTCTTCTTCACCGCTTGAAATCAGCCGGAATGTTCTGAACCTTCGGTAATCGGGTTCATCGCGGTTAAGGTAGTTATAGCCACCCGTCCACTCGAAAGTAAGGCTGTTGCCGGCAAACTTATGGGTACCCTGAAGTTGCCCGGTGTAGATTAGGCGGCTCAGGTAATGGTAGGCGTAATTCCGGTACAGCCGGTCTTCATTCAAAAATAAATCCTGCCCATTCCGGATAACCGTTTGGTTTTCGCCCAGCAGGTTGGCCAGGTTTTTAAATTCAATTTTATGGCGGTCATTCAGCACAAACGACCAGTTGGAGATGCCGCTTATCCGCACATCGTTTCCGGTGTATAAATCGTTGTATGCGAATCGCAAGTCGGTAATACTCCCATCAAACAGGTACCGGTTAAATTCCACATCCTTACGCTGGTAGGAATTTGAATAAGCAATGTTTGTCAGGGTGCCTATTTTCATATTCCGGATTCGGAAATTCTGCGACAATTCAAAGCCCAAACCAAAATCAAGCGGAGCCTGGCGCGTGGAGTAATCGAAGTTGTTTGTTAATGATCTCCCGGCCTGTTCCCGCAACGATGATGTTCGGGAACTGCTCTGCAGCGCTGAGGTTGACGGGAATGATGCCGGCAAAGACCGGAAGCCGTTATCAAAGCCAAACTTGTCGGTCGAGCTTCCATCACTGCTGTTAAAATCGTTAAATGTTGTATTAACCCTAAACCCGAGAGACGTGCCTACTTTAAAATAATTGTCATCCGAAGGTTGCTTGGTAATAACCTGAATTACGCCACCGGCAAAATCGCCCGGTTGGTCTGGTGTTCCTGTTTTGTAAATCAGAATCTGGTCAATTGAGCCGCTGGGTATCAGGTCGAAGGAGAATGAACGTTTATCCACTTCGGTACTGGGCCCGATAACGCGGTTAATCATAACCTGGTTGTAGCGTTCGCTTACTCCGCGGATCATAACAAAGCGATTATCAACAATGCTTACTCCCGGAACGCGCTGCATAATCTGGGCTGCATCCCTGTCGGGTATGCGCACGATCTGCTCAGCCGAAATACCGCTGACAACCAGTTTGCTGTCGCGGATTGATTTGATAAGGGTAAAGTCTGTATTTATTTCACGTGCTCCCTGAACCACAATTTCTTCCAGTTCGGTTGCGTCTTCCTGCATGGCGATAGTTACTTTGGTAACCTTGGCGCTCTCCACAACCACGTTTGGCACCGTATGGGTTTTATAGGTTACAAAAGAAACAACCAGTGTGTATGAGCCCGGTTTCACATTTGAAATAGTGAATTCACCATCCAGGTTGGTTGCATCACCTACCTGAGTTCCCTGAATGGAAACGTTGGCCCCAATGATGGTCTCCCCGGTTTTTGAATCGGTTACAACGCCCGTGATGGTTCCGTTTTGGGCAAGGGCAGTGAGGCTGGTAAGAATCAGCGAAAATGCCAGTATAAACTTATGCATGAAACTGTTATTTGCCTGCAAAGGTCAACTTCTACTATTACCCCACCGGCAAGCCAGTGTTACGAAATTGTTAAAGGGG
>JAGUUF010000346.1 GCA_020063545.1 Cytophagales bacterium | reverse complement strand
GGTGATGACCAGCCCCACCGGATAAAGTATAAGAAGCTGGTGAATTGATTGCGACATCAAATCGCTTGTGCAAGTAACCGCTAAATAAAACAAACCCTCCCCTTTCGGGGAGGGCGTTACTCCGGTAACAGCTTAGCCTCAAAGCCCAGTTGCCCCGGAGACTGGCTGGTAAGGGCTTTGTACAGGTTTTATTGTCGTAAGTCGTAACCGATGATGGTGTTATCGGATTTCAGGAGAAAGAATACGCCAAAGTCTTCATCCACCAGGTATTCCGGTTTTTTGTCTTTAGTTATAATCTGCCCGTCCGGCTTGCCGGTATCTTTATTCAGCCGCACCATGCCAACACCATCATCAAGAGAAGTTTGAATATAAAGACTGTTTTTGGTGGCTGTAGTAGCGCTAAAACGCTGGGTCATTATGGCAGCCGCATTGTTTGCTACACCTGACCATGATTTAGCTGCGCTGGCAGCCTGCCGTTCACTATCCTCCACATACAATGGTGAAGCCCCCTGCATGTAACCCGCTTTAGCGGCATTGGCCGTAGACACTGTTGCACTGGCAACCATTACCGCCCCGGCCAACAGCTTTCCGGCTATACTGGTTCCGGGCGCTTTGTAAAACACACTGTATTTTACGTTTCCATCGTAATCTACCAACATGGCATTCTGGTTGGATGACAGCAGTATACCGCTCTCGCGGAATTCGATTTTTGAGGGGTTTTCATCTCCTTTAAACGCAATGTCACACACCTTCTTCGAAGTGCCGTCACGGGTAATGAAGAAAAGTTCGTTACCTGTACTTACTACAAACCGTTGGTTTTGCCGATCGTACCCGGTTATCAATTGCTCTACTTTTCTAAACTTGGCCGGTTCCTTTACAAAGCCTCCGTCCTTCAGGTTAACCACACCCATTTTCACCCCGGTTAAATAAAACAAGGTACCATCCGGGTTTAGCGCAAATACCCGGTAGGGTGCACCAATGTCAATATTCTTACTCAGGTGCAGGGTACCATTATGTAAAAGGGTATTGACTTCACCGGTGGACGTACCAAATACCACTCCATCGGGTTGGAATATAAATTCACGGATGCCGCCTTTATCGGAATACGGTTTCTTCCAAAGTTTTTGTGCTGTACCCGGGTCGAATAAATTCACTTCAAACGATTTTTCCTCTTCCGAGTACACCCATAATCCCTCTTTAAGTATTTCAATGCGTTTCACAGCCCCGTCAAGACTGATGGGCTTTGCCCACATTAATGAACCATCTTTTGCATTGATCTTATAGACTTTGGCTTTTAAAAAAGGACTGTAGGCGTATACCACCTGGTTGTCTTCATCAAACAGGTATTTCAGCGTACCATTTGAGTTATTAAGTTTTGTGGTAAACCATTCGATGGCATTGGTGCGCAGGTTTATAACTACTACACTTTTAGTGGTTGTCATAATAAACCGGTCGTCTTCCACCACCATGCTTGTAGGCAAACCTCCACCGGTTAGCTTTTTGTCTTTAAGATCAATGAGCGCCAGTTCCTTGTCTGTACCCAGATCATACATTCCGATGCACGTTATTGATTTCAACTTATTGTTTGCGCCCCAAATCACCAACTTGGCTTCATCCTGAACAAAATAGTAACCTGCCGGGCCAGTCCAATCCTTCTTTTGACTTTCAAAAACCGGTTTACCGGTAAAATAATCCAGCACCACGTATGAAGGCATTTTGCCTATGGCCGTATTTTTTAACACCACCCAGGGCAAACCCTCAATCAAATCCATTTCGTTGAGTTTGATCTTGCCTAACTCGGTGTAATCGTAAACCAACTGGTTATTGTGTGCCTCGATGGCAGCAAAACCTTTTGCGTGCCCTACCAGCAGCATGCCGCCAGGTGCCTGTGTCCAGGTTTCCCATTTGTTAGGCAACGTGTAAGTGTACTTGGGTTGGATGGTGGTCTGGGCCCATACCGGGGCGCAGAGCACCCAAAAAAGAAATAGTTTTTTCATGGCTTTGAGGTTTAAATTTTCAAAGCCAAATTCTTACAACCCCGTGTACCCTCTGCTACCTGAAAAATGGTAAAGTGCTACCCAAAAGCCGGTAAAATTAACCAAGCAGTCCCTCGGTAACGGCCATCCGGATAAGTTCGGCCGAATTGCGGGCGTTAAGTTTTTTGAGGAGGTTTTTACGATGAGTCTCTACGGTACCGGCCGAAAGGTTAAGCCTGTCGGCAATTGCCCTGGTAGATATACCCTCGGCTATGAGTTGAAGCACTTCACGCTCGCGGGGGCTGAGCAAAGCCAGCAATTTTACATTGGATTCCTTCCTGACCGTAAGCGGAGCCACTTCAAGCATGGATTCGGTAAGCTGGCTGGAATAGAATTTACTGCCCTGATTAATCAATTGCAACCCGGTAAGAAATTCCTGCCGGGGAGAATTTTTTAT
>JAGUUF010000033.1 GCA_020063545.1 Cytophagales bacterium | reverse complement strand
GCAGAACTGCAACAGGCCGGCATTACCGTTGCGGGCATACAGGCCGATGCGAGTGTTGAAGCCGACAACAAGCGCATGGCCGAGGAAACCATCCGGCTGTATGGCACCATAAACGTACTCATCGCCAATGCCGGCATTTCCATGCGTGCGCTGTTCGAAGAGGTTGACCTTGCCGTGGTAAAGAAAGTAATGGACATAAATTTTTACGGAGTGCTGTACGCCACCAAATACTGCCTGCCTGAGATTATTAAAAACAAGGGCTCAGTCGTTGGCATCTCCTCCATTGCCGGCTACCGTGGCCTGCCGGGCCGAACCGGTTATTCAGCTTCGAAGTTTGCGTTGAACGGGTTTCTGGAAGTGTTGCGAACCGAATATTTAAAGCGGGGTGTGCATGTGCTTACGGCATGCCCGGGATTTACAGCCTCCAACATACGCAAGCGCTCCCTTACAAAAGACGGAGGCTCCCAGGGCGAATCACCGCGCAATGAACAAAACATGATGACGGCAGAGGAATGTGCCCGGCATATCTACCGGGCTACGGTAAAGCGAAAGCGCACGATAATTCTTACCACCCAGGGAAAACTGGCTGTGTTCCTGAACAAGTGGTGGCCTTCGCTGGCCGACCGGATGGTTTATAAGGTAATGGCGAAAGAGGCTGATTCACCTATTAAATAATGCCAAAAACCAAAACCCTTTTCTTCTGCCAGAACTGCGGGCACGAATCGCCCAAGTGGATGGGTAAATGCCCCTCCTGTAATCAGTGGAATACGTTTGCCGAAGAAGTAGTAACGAAAGAACCTGCGGGGAAAACAAATTGGAGAACCGATGCCGGTTCAAAGCGGTTGGCAAAACCTACACCGTTACACGAAGTTGAATCGGGCAACGAAATCAGGCTGGCAACTCCCGATGCCGAACTGAACCGCGTACTGGGTGGCGGTATTGTGCCGGGTTCGTTGATACTTATTGGCGGAGAGCCGGGCATTGGCAAGTCAACGCTCATGCTGCAGCTTGCACTGCAGCTCAATCACCTTAATGTGCTGTATGTTTCTGGCGAAGAGAGCGAGCAGCAGATAAAAATGCGGGCGGAGCGATTGGTGCTAAAAGGCAACACTCCCCCGGGAGCAAGGACGGTATCGGGTATTACCCTCTTCACCGAAACCAACACACAAAACATTTTCCTGGCCATCCGCGAAACGAAACCGGATCTTGTAATCATTGATTCTATCCAAACACTTTATTCCGATTTACTCGATTCAACTGCGGGCAGTATCGGGCAGGTACGGCAGTGTGCCGGTGAACTGATGAAGTTTGCCAAAGAAACCAACACACCGGTTTTCCTGGTGGGCCATATTACCAAAGACGGCATGCTGGCCGGCCCCAAGGTGCTGGAGCACATGGTGGATACGGTGCTCCAGTTTGAGGGCGACCAGCACCTGGCGTATCGCATTTTACGCACCACCAAGAACCGGTTTGGATCAACATCCGAAATCGGCATTTACGAAATGCAGGGCAGCGGGCTGCGCGAAGTATCGAACCCGTCTGAAATTCTGATATCCCAAAAAGATGCACCGGTTAGCGGTGCAACCATTGGCGCAACCATCGAAGGCAACCGGCCGCTGTTGATTGAAATTCAGTCGCTGGTAAGCCCGGCATCGTACGGTACACCACAGCGAACGCCCACGGGTTTTGATCATAAGCGGCTGAACATGCTGCTGGCCGTACTGGAAAAACGCTGCGGCTTCCGCATGGGTACACAGGATGTTTTTGTGAACATGGCCGGTGGAATTAAAGTGGAAGATCCGGCCATTGACCTGGCCGTGTGCGTTTCCATGGTCTCCTCGTTTAAGGAGTTGCCCGTTTCGGAAAAAACCTGCTTTGCTGCTGAAGTAGGCCTGGGCGGTGAACTGCGTGCCGTAAACCGGATTGACCAGCGCATTGCCGAAGCGGAGAAACTTGGCTTTACAAAAATCTATATCTCCAAATACAACCAAAAACCGGTTGATAACAAAGCGGTAAAAATTGACGTACGGTCGTTCGGAAAATTAACCGAGGTTTTTCAGGATTTGTTTGGCTGATCCTCATTTAGCCTCAATCTTTGCGCACGTTAAAAAACCGTTATGGAAACCTTCTTTACCCAGACCGTTGGCCTGCCCGAAAATTTTTTCAGTTACATCATCCTGCCGCTGCTCATTTTCATGGCGCGCATCATGGATGTATCCATCAACACCATCCGCATCATTTACGTGCTGGGCGGCCGCAGGTTAACGGCAACTATCCTCGGCTTTTTTGAATCCTTTATCTGGCTGATGGCCATCCGCCAGATTTTTGAACATATGGATAACTGGGTGTGCTATGTAGCCTACCCGGGCGGATTTGCCATGGGCATATTGGTGGGCATGATGATTGAAGAACGCATTGCCTACGGTAAAGTGATTGTTCGGATTATTACGCGCAAGGACGTAACCGAGTTGATCGATTTCATCACCCGAAACCAGTTTCGCTACACACGCGTAGCCAGCGAAGGCCTTGACGGACCGGAAAACCTGGTGTTTACCGTACTGCCCCGCGAAAACCTGGAAGACCTGCTGGGCAAAATGAAGGAAATATTGCCAACTGCCTTTTACACCGTTGAGAAAGTAAACCGCGCGGCCGACACCGGTGCGGTGGTGCAGGAAAGCACGCGCTGGAGTATTGCCAGCTGGCTGAAGGAACGGAGAGGGGTTTAAAAATAAACTGTTTGTTTCATTTTAAATCAACTCGTTGATTGCAGACCT
>JAGUUF010000223.1 GCA_020063545.1 Cytophagales bacterium | reverse complement strand
TTGGTTTTGTACCCGCAGTAGCTGCACTGGTAATGCTTTAACAGTTCGCCTTCTTCGGTAGGCGTTGGTGTTTTTAAAATTTCTTCTTTTACCACTTTAAAGGTCTGGTAATTGCATTCGGGGCACTCCAGTGCGTGCAGGTGGCCGGCATATTTCTCAATTTTAATGTAACCGGTTTCCTCATCTTTCCAAACATCGTAGTCGATGGAGAACACGTTCTCTTCCGCCTGCATCCCTTCATCCAGGTAAGCATCTTCTTCTTCTTCGCTCAGGAGTTTCATGGCCTTACCGGTTTTTGGAGAAATGCGTGGCCGGTACCGAAGTGCCTTCAACCGCTTTTCGATGAAGAACGGGTAGTAGAACTTCAGCAGGTTCTGGATAATCAGGGCAACAATTAACCCCATGGAAACGGTGGTAAACACCCTTACAAAAATCCACAAGGCATTGAGCTCTTCAATATTGGAGTTGGCGTAAAAGCAGCACCCTACAATCAGGATAATGGATGCAATCCACAACAGGTTTATCTCGCTTTTGTTAATATAGTCGTACTTGGTCTTGGGGTCTTTGGTTATCCCAAGCTTTACAACATGAGCAAGGACAATCAGCACCGAAAGGGCCCAACATCCAAAAGCAATGTTTTGCGCCAGCCTGTTCCATGGTTCGTATTCTCGTACAAGTTCTTCCACCATAAGGGTATTGGTTTTAGTGTATCTTACAAATATAGAATTGCGGTTTCACTTCACAAGGAGGCCGGGCCCCCAAACACCTAAAAGCATCACAATTTAATACACTTTTGGTAAAAAAATCAAAAAAACAAACGGTTTTACGGCCTAATTAAGCCGATTATCCGGTTGGCCAACCGCTTCATTCAGAAATACCCGCAATACGCTTACTGTTTCGGCTTCATTTTCAAGCATGCCCATATGGGCAACACCCTGAAGCACAGCCACCACGGGCTGTTGGCAATACCGGGCCTGTTCTTCGATGCTGGCAACCGGTATGAGGTTATCGAATTCGCCCGCCAACAGTAAGATCTTTCCGGCAAAGCCGGCCAGTACCGATGTCCGGTCGGGCCGATCGCGCATGGCACGTGTATAGGCCACCAGGGTTTCAGGTGGAGTAGTTTTACCGATAGCCACAACCTTGCTTATCTGTGCATGCTGCGGGTTGGCAAACAAGGGGGGAATAAATGACTCGATAAACGGACTTACTCCGTGCTGCTGCACAAAATCAATAACCCGGTTCCGGTTGGCCTTTTTCTCTTCACTGTCTGCATAGGCAGTTGAATGAATTAAACCAAAAGCAGCCAGCAATTCAGGCTTTTTATCGGCTACAGCAAGGGTAACATAACCCCCCAGGCTGTGACCAAGCATTACACATTTCCGGATATGGATTGAATCCAGCCAGCTGATGATCAGATCAGCTGCGTCATCAAGGGAATCGGGTATAGCCGGGGGATTACTCTTGCCAAACCCGGGGAGATCAACGGCAAGCACGCGCCAGGAGGATTGCAGGTGCGAAATTACCCCGCTCCAGATTTCATGGGTTTCGCAAAAACCATGGAGCAAGACAACCGGAAATCCCTTGCCGCTATCGGTAAAATATACGGGTGGCATCAGGCCGGCAGTGCAGTAACACGTTCCAACATCTGAAGCACAGCCTGCTGAATGCCTTCAGGACCGAACCCGCATTCGTTGTGTAGTTCAAGTTGCTCTCCGTGTTCTACCACCCGGTCAGGAATTCCAAGGCGTTTTACTTCAGCCTGGTAGTGATGGTCGGCCATAAACTCAAGGATGGCGCTGCCGAAGCCTCCCTGAATGCATCCGTCTTCAACCGTAATGATTTTTGCAAAGGCTGAAAATACTTCATGCAGCAGGGCTTCATCCAACGGCTTTACGAAACGCATGTCGTAATGGGCTATTTCCAACCCTTGCTTTGCAAGATTTTCGCAGACGGTAACGGCATAGTTGCCGATGTGGCCGATGGTTAGAATAGCCAATTCTTTTCCATCGCGGATTTTGCGCCCGGTTCCGATTTCAATTCTTTCAAAAGGAGTTTTCCACTGAGGCATTACGCCTTGCCCGCGCGGGTAGCGGATGGCAAAGGCCTGTTCCTTCCTGGGCAGTGAAGCGGTGTACATCAGGTTGCGGAGTTCTGCTTCATTCATCGGTGCAGACACGATGATGTTGGGCAGGCACCGGAAGTAGGCGATATCGTAAGCTCCGTGATGCGTAGGGCCATCAGCCCCGGCAAAGCCTGCGCGATCCAGGCAAAAGTTAACCGGTAAGTTCTGGATGCACACATCGTGCACTACCTGGTCGTAGGCCCGCTGCATGAACGAACTGTAGATATTACAGAAGGGTATAATCCCCTGCGTGGCAAGCCCGGCCGAAAACGTAACCGCATGCTGCTCGGCAATACCTACATCAAATGCACGGTCGGGCATCTCCTTCATCATAATATTCATGGACGAGCCCGATGGCATGGCCGGTGTGATGCCGATAATTTTATCGTTGGTACGCGCCAGTTCCACCAGGGTGTGGCCAAAAACATCCTGGTACTTGGGTGGCTGTGGCGTATCATGAACTTTTTTGTGGATCTCCCCGGTAATTTTATCGAAGGTGCCCGGGGCATGCCAGGTGGTGGCGTTGCCGTTTTCGGCAGGGCCATACCCTTTGCCTTTTACGGTAACGCAGTGCAGGATTTTTGGGCCTTTAATAGCTTTCAAATCATTGAGCACACTTACCAGATGGTTTACGTCATGGCCGTCAACCGGGCCGAAGTAGCGAAGGTTAAGCGATTCGAACAGGTTGCTCTGGCTCAGTAAGGTTGATTTAATGCCATTTTCAACTTTGGAAACAATCTCCTGCGCACTCTTACCAAACGTTGACAGTTTGCCGAGCAGGTTCCATACTTCATCTTTTAACTTATTGTAGGTTTTAGATGTGGTAATGTCAGTAAGATAATCTTTCAGGGCGCCAACATTCGGGTCAATGCTCATGCAATTGTCATTGAGAATTATGAGCAGGTTGGTGTTGGAAACGCCCGCATTGTTTAAGCCTTCAAAGGCGATACCACCGGTAAGGGCGCCATCGCCAATAATGGCCACATGCTGCTTGTCATCCAGGTTAAGGTACTTCGAGGCCGCGGCCATTCCCAACGCAGCCGAAACCGAGGTGGATGAGTGCCCTACGCCAAATGTATCATACCTGCTTTCGGACCGTTTTGGAAAACCCGATATACCGCGGTACAGCCGGTTGGTATGAAAAACATCGCGCCTGCCGGTTAGAATTTTATGGCCATAGGCCTGGTGCCCCACATCCCATACCAGTTGGTCGTACGGGGCATGGAATACATAATGCAGGGCAACGGTTAGCTCTACCACACCCAGGCTGGCACCGAAGTGCCCCCCGTAAATGGAAACATTATCAATAATGAAATGCCGCAGTTCATCGCAAAGTTGAACCAGCTTTTCCTGATCGAGCTTTTTCAGGTCATCAGGACTGTTGATCTTGGCCAGCAGCGGCCCGGGGGTTATCAGCATAATGGGTTAGGTCAATTACCAGCTAAAACAACCGAATGAAGGTAAGTGTTTGATTTTTAGCATCAAATACATCCAAAAAACAGGCTACAAAGATAGATAATTCGGCCGATGCACTACCTGGCGCGTTTTATCAATACCTTTGCCCCACCATAGTATGACAACAGCCGAAAACTTTGAGATTAAGTTGCCCCTTTTTGAGGGCCCTTTCGACCTGCTTCTGTTCTTTATTGAACGGGACGAACTGGACATCTACGACATTCCCATTTCCAAAATCACCACCGATTTTCTGAACTACCTCCACCATATGGAAAACCTCAACATTGAGGTAGCCAGTGAATTTATTCTGGTGGCCGCCACGCTTATGCGGATAAAATCCAAGATGCTGCTGCCACGCCCGCAGCTTGATGAACAGGGTAACGAAATCGATCCGCGCGAAGAACTGGTTAAACACCTGCTGGAGTATAAAAAATACAAGTCGGTACTTGATAGTTTCCAGAAAATGGAGGAAACCGAACTGGCCAAAGAGAAGCGTGGCAACCTGATGAAGGAAATAAAATCACTTGCCGCCAGCAGCAATGTAGAGGCCGAGTTACAAGATGTTGATTTGTTTAAGCTGATGACGGTGTTCGAAAAAGTGCTGAGGCGATACGAGTACGAAAAAAACAGGCCGGTACACCAGGTTATTCAATACCCCTATACGCTGGAAGGGCAAAAAGAATACATCCTTAACGAAGTTACACGCAAAGAGCGCGTAGCGTTTACCGATATTATTGCTGCTTATAACACCCGCATCGCGCTGATTTTTAATTTCCTGGCCATCCTCGAGTTGCTGGCGCTGGGCGAGTTGAGCATCCGGGTGGGTGAAGGCTACAACAATTTCTGGATTGCACGGGCCGAAGTGAACGCGGGCTAAGACTTGTTAAAGTCGGAATCTGATTCCATCATTACCATGACACAGTTGCCCGTTCAACGGGCACTATCTAAAGGCTGTTAATTCTTACCCGGCCGGGCATTGTATTCATCTACCAAGCCGCCCGTTAGCCGCACCAAGTCGGTGCGCCTGGCCAGTACCGAAAACACGGCAAGGTAGTTTTCGAGCGCGGCATTCTGGTAGTTCTCCTGTACAATCCTTAAGTCAATGGCACTCAGTGCCCCGTTCTTGTAGCGCTCGTTTGCCAGCGAAAGGTTCAATTCAGCAGCCTGCAGTTTAACCCGGGCAATCTGAGCAAGTTGCCGCAGCAGGTTATAGTTATCGTAGGTTATCAGCAAATCGTTTTGCAGCGACAGTTTAAGCTGGTCGGTATTCAGTTGGGCAATTCGTTCGCGCACCCTGGCATTTTCAATGTTACGCGAAATCTGGCCACCATTAAAAAGCGTATAACGCAGGCTGAAGTTACCATAAGCCCCGTAGGAATACCCGTCATTGGTTTGATTCACCAAAATACGAGAGGGCACTGTGTTTGTTACCGGAAAAGACGGATCGCCATTTACATATCCTACCGTATTCGTTACAGCGGGCCCCGTGTTCGATCCGAAGTTGGCATTGAGCCGATCAAGTGATCCGTTGGCGCCTATGTTCAGCGCAAGCGTTGGATACCTGTCGGAAAGGGCTGACCCGGTAGCAAGGCGCAGTAGTTCCTGGTTGATATACTGGTTGCGCAGGTTGGTGTTGGTGCTGCTCATTTTTTCCGTCATACCGGCCAGGTCGTAAGTCTCATCAATAAACTGCAGCGAATCGGTAAGGACGAATTCTTTGGTAATCGGTTCGTTCAGCAGCAGGTTAAGGTTGCGAAGGGAGTTAATATAAACCTGTTCCTGCAACAGGTAATTGGTTGAGTCAGTCAGGTAATTGTTTTGCTCCTGCAGCACATCAAACGTAATGGCACCACCCAGTTCCTTTCGCAGTTTAACATACTCTAGTCGTTCGCGCGAAAAATCCATTACCCGCTTACGCACAAGGGTTCGCTCGCGCTCCAGCAGCGACTGGTAATAGGATAAGATAATGGACTGAATTACCTGTTCAATTACAAGCGTAGCATTACCATAGCTTAGCTTTTCGAGTTGCTCCAACCTTCGTTTGGAGAGCCTTATGAAGAATCCGTCAAACAAAATAAACTGTACATCCAGCTGGCCGTTCAGGTTATCGGAAATGTTGCGGCCGGCAACGGCAAAGGGGTTGGCGGGTTTCCGCTCGGTAATGTTATTGTTTTGGTTTGCGCTCAGGTTTATCGCGGGTAGAGCCCCTGCCTGCCCCCAAGTATTGTTTCCTTCGGCAATGTCAATCTCGAGTTGTTGAATCTGTACATCCAGATTGTTTTGCAAACCAAGTTCGAGCGCCCGGGCAAGGCTTAGTTGCTCCTGCGCCCTTGCCGTAAAAAAACTGATAAGTAATGCGCTAAGAAAAATACTCCTCATGGTTATTCGATTGATGCCCTCGCCTGTTTGCTGCTGAAGTATGAATAAATGGCAGGGATAATGAACAAG
>JAGUUF010000278.1 GCA_020063545.1 Cytophagales bacterium | reverse complement strand
TTATTCGGTAAACAAGTTGTTTGTTCACCTGCAGCCGCTCTATGGCGAGGTGTTCGCCACCAACATCAATGCCGGCTTTGGGCTCGAGGCTAATTATTATTACCAGGATAAAGTGGATTTCAAAGCTCATTTCCGGAAAACCTACAGCAAAAGTTTTTACGATTATTCGCGCGACCTGGCAGCGAAGACTTCGGATGTCGACAACCGTTTCGAGGTATTCAATTACTATGAGTTCGGGTTCACCTATCACGTAAAGGATTTTGATGAAAGTTCGAAGACAAAAATGTTTCTCTATAAAAACAGCTATAAGGGAAACAAATGGGCAGCGCGTGTTCCCCTTACTGCCGAAGTGCCTTGCAAGGTGCGCAAGATTTACGGTGCCCGCCTTGGCGGCATCATTTGGGACAGTTCAACAGAGTTAAACCGGGTAATGGAAAACCAGGGGCTTTCGTATGCAGATTTTAGAAGTTCGGACGGTATCCTCCTTTCTGACTTTACAACCGATGCGAATTTGTTTACCAATATCTCGTCCAGGGGACTATACCTGGGCGGTTCCATGACGTGGATCCGGAACGTAGCCGTAAGTTTCGATAAGTTTGAAGCCGGGGTAGATGATCTGATCCTGACTACCTTTGTTGATCTGATGTTTGCGCCATCGCTTACGCTGGATAATATTGTTTACACACCTACCGATCCAAACTCAGGCACGCCCCTGCTCACCGAAAGGCGCTCCTACGATGTAAGCGCAGTGAACCTTAAGAAGTTCGGATTTCGTGCCGGCATCGAAGGTAAGTTTAACCGGCAGTTCAGTTGGGCATATGGAGGTGAAATCGGTTACCGGCCAAGCATTGAAGGCCGCACCTTTTATGCATTGTTAAAAATCAGCTTCCCGGTGTTTGGTTCCAACCTCGATTATGGTGTTGAGGCCTTCGGAAAATAATTCGTACCTATTGTGACCTGCGATGTACTGATCCGGAATATTAAAGGGTTGGTGCAGGTTCGTGAAAATTTTAACGGTCCTGTCTGTGGAAGGGCAATGGCCGTACTTCCTGTTCTGGCTGATGCCTACCTGATTGTTTCAAACGGTGTGATTTCCGGCTACGGATCGATGAAGGATTTGCCTTCTTCAATTCGATCGGCAGCAACCATTGATGTTGCAGGAAGGTTTGTATTTCCCTCGTTTGTTGATTCGCACACCCACCTGGTGTACGCTGCCAGCCGCGAAGAGGAATTTGTAATGAAGATTAAGGGCGCAACCTATGAAGAGATTGCCGCCAAAGGCGGAGGCATACTGAACTCGGCTAAAAAACTCCGGCAACTTTCGGAAGATGAGTTGTTTGAATGTACTGTCGGCAGGGCATGGGACATTATCCGCACGGGCACCGGGGCAGTTGAAATTAAAAGCGGCTACGGGCTAACCGTTGCCGATGAACTAAAGATGTTGCGGGTAGCCAAACGCATCGGAGCCGAAACACCCTTAACGGTTAAAACCACCTTTCTGGGTGCGCATGCCGTGCCGAAAGAAATTACCAAAGATGACTATATTAACCTGATACTGCAGGAAATGATCCCGGCCGTAGCCGAAGAAAATCTTGCTGATTATATTGATGTATTCTGTGAGCAAGGATTTTTTTCCCCCGATGAAACGGAGCGAGTTGTTGAACGCGGCAAAGAATATGGAATGAAACCCCGCATTCATGCCAACCAGTTGCACCGCTCGGGCGGGGTGCAGGTGGGTGTTAAAACCGGAGCGTTGAGCGTGGACCACCTTGAAAATGTTGGGGATGACGAAATCAGTGTTCTTAAAAACAGTTCCGTTATGCCTACGGCACTTCCAGGCGCGGCATTTTTCCTGGGGCTGCCGTTCCCCCCGGCACGCACTATGATGGAGGCCGGTCTGCCGCTGGCTATCGCATCCGATTATAACCCTGGCAGTTCACCAAGCGGCAACATGCCGATGATGGTTTCCCTGGCGTGCATTAAAATGAAGATGACACCAGAAGAAGCCTTTAATGCGTCAACCATTAATACGGCCTGCGCACTTGAACTGGATAAAACGCACGGCTCTATTACTATCGGAAAAAAAGCTAACCTGTTCATTACAAAGCCGGTTTCTTCACTCGCCTATCTGCCGTATGCGTATGGGTCCAACCTTGTAGAGTCGGTTATGCTGAATGGGAAAATACTCTGATCAGCTTCGATTTACTTCTACCGAATACGTGATCTTGCTGTTAAGCGTAGCGGCAACCGAACAATATTTTTCCAGCGACAGCGCAGCCACTTTATTCAACTCATCCTCGCTTACATCGGGCGAGGTGATGATGTATTTGCAGTGAATATCGGTGAACCTGCGCGGGGCATCTTCCTTCCGAACCCCGGTCGTTTCGATGGTAAACTCCAGGATGGTCTTTTTTCGTTTTTTAAGAATCAACACAATATCAACCGCGCCACAGGCCGAAAGGGAGGAGAGCAGCAGTTCAACCGGTGACTGGTTTTTCTTACGCGATGCTTCACGCATATCAATCATAACCGAATGGGCTGAACCATTGGAGGCTTCGTACACTTCGTCCTCCAGCATGCGGGTTATTATTTTCATATAAGCAATTGAATGGCTAAAATTAGGTTACTTTATCCGGAATTTGTTTTTTGGTCAGATGAATTTTAACGATACCCTCGGGCAGCAGCTAAGGCTTACTATTCGCGATATTGCCGATTATCCGAAACCCGGTATCGTGTTTAAAGACATTACGCCCGTGCTGGCTAACCCGATGCTGGTAAATGCGATAACACAGGTCCTGGTAAAACATGCGGAGGCTTTACGTATTGATGCCATCGTTGCCATTGAAGCCCGGGGTTTTATATTCGGGGGTATGCTGGCGCACACCCTGAATGTTCCGTTTGTGCCGGTGCGCAAAGTGGGCAAACTTCCGTACCGCACCATTGCAAAAGAATATGACCTGGAATATGGGTCGGCCACAATAGAAATGCATGAGGATGCGATTATAAAAGGATGGAATGTGCTTATACACGATGATTTGCTGGCAACCGGGGGCACGGCAGCAGCTGCGGGGCACCTGGTGCAGCAGGCGGGCGGCAAGGTGGCCGGTTTTTCATTTCTGGTTAACCTTTCCTTTCTGCCGGGAGCTGAGAAGCTTTCGGGTGAATTTGGCGTAAACCCTTTTTACCTTGTTTCGTTTTAACCAATTACTCAGCGCATTGTTATATCCTGTATGGGCGAACTGACAACCATCCCGATGTTTCCGCTGGCCATCCTCCCGTTACCGGGCGAACTGGTGCCGCTTCATATTTTTGAGCCCCGCTACAAGCAGCTCCTTCAGGATGCCGAAAATGCGGATATCAGTTTCGGTATTTTCTTTAATCACACCCTTAACGAAGAAAAAGTTGGTTCACTGATGAAGTTGGAAAGCGTTATCAAGCGTTACCCGGCAGGTGAATCGGATATTATAGTCAAGTGCGTTGACATCTTTTTTATGGAAACATTGTTTCGCACCTTCAAATCGAAGATGTACCCGGGTGGCGATGTTCAATTCTGGCGGGTTGACCAGAACCAGCTGGCCGGTGGCAAGCTGAGTGAGTTATTTATGGAATATATGAATCAACGTAAGATAACCCGGCACCAGGGGTTTTTTAGTGTGTACAATATTGCTAATGAGCTCGGTTTGGATATTTCGGAGCGCTATTCTTTTTTACTGAGTGATGATCAGGCCAGGGAAAAATTTCTGATA
>JAGUUF010000262.1 GCA_020063545.1 Cytophagales bacterium | reverse complement strand
GGCCGAAGCCTTGAAAGCCTCCTGAGGGGCCAGGCAACGAGTTACGAGGTCAGATTTTTAAGCAGCGCTACACTATTCCTAAAGAATATTCTTCCTGCGCAAGCGACATTTGCTTGTATAATAATCCGTAAAATCTATATTGCATGCCTGAAAATTTTATCCATCCTCTCCGGATAAGATTTTAGCTAAACCTAACCACAGGTTCTTCATGCAGGAACTTCCCCACAACTTTCCGGCTGTACTGTTTACATGTGCCTTCCGTGCCGATGGCACAACAAAACTGTTGTCGGTAACCGATAATTGTAAAGCGATTATCGGAATCCCGGCC
Organism: Cytophagales bacterium; assembly: GCA_020063545.1. Taxonomy (GTDB): domain Bacteria; phylum Bacteroidota; class Bacteroidia; order Cytophagales; family Cyclobacteriaceae; genus UBA2336. The sequence continues at coordinate 3,717 of JAGUUF010000262.1, read as the reverse complement.
AATGAACTGCTCGAGCGATTTGCAACATGTGACGAGATCATTTTTCCGGATGATCTTGAAAGTTTCAGGGAAGCAGTAAATTCAGTATTTGATAAAAGTTCGAACTGGAGTTGGACCGGACGCATACAGGTAGCGGGTAATCTCCGGTGGTTTGAAATCCGCGCTGTATTAACCGGGGTGTCGGAAACGCAGCATTACCAGGGCTTGATTCTTGACATTACTGACCTGAAGTTGCAGGAGGAGGAACGACTAAAGAAAAACGAAGCGCTGTTTACAAGGTTGTTTAATACGGTACCCTTAGCCGTAGTGATGCTGGATGTTAACGGCAAAGTGCTGCTGGTAAACCGCGGCTTCAACGATATGTTCGGCTATGAACTTATTGAGTTGCGCGGTAAAAACCTGAACGACTTTATCGTTCCGGAAAAACTTCAAAATGAAGGCATCGACTTGAACAACCTCATCGCATCGAACAACCTGATTAGCGTTGAAACAACCCGCAAACATAAAACCGGGCGGCTGGTAAATGTAATCCTGTATGGTGTTCCGGTTACCCTGGAGAATAAAGCCATCGGTATTTACGGAGTTTACGTTGACATCACCGACCGCAAGAAAATTGAAGAAGAATTGCAAACCAGAAATACCGAACTCGATAATTTTGTATACAAGGTTTCGCACGATTTACGGGCACCGCTGTCGTCTATACTCGGGTTGATTAATCTTTCGAAATTGCCGGGCAATACCGATGACCTGATGGAATACATGCAGGTTATAGAGAAAAAAGTGTTTGATCTGGATCACTTCATCAGCGATGTGTTGAGCCACAGCAAAAACCTGAAAATGGAAGTGAGTATCAACAAGATTGATTTTAAGGGCATCATCACAAAAACATTTGCCGACTTAAGTTATCTGCCCGGGGCCAGCCAGGTAGCGGTAACCACCCAGGTTTCTGAAAGTGACTTTTACAGTGACCCGTGGCGTATCTCGGAAATCTTCCGTAACCTCATTTCCAATGCCATAAAATACCGGCAGCAACACGCGGCTAAACCGATGGTCAATATTTCCATCGAAATTAATTCTGCCGAAGCTGTAATCATTTTTGCCGACAACGGTATCGGCATCAGCGAGTCCGACCTGGTGCGAATCTTTGATATGTTTTTCCGTGCCACCGAACAATCAGACGGTTCGGGTATTGGGTTATACATCGTTAAAAATGCGGTGGATAAACTGGGTGGCCGGATTAACGTATCCAGTAAAGTGGGTTTTGGCACAACCTTTACCATTCACCTGCCCAATGTTCAGGCGGACCAGGCATTAAACTCCGTATTTCGGTACGCCAATAAAAACCCATGAACCTGCACGAGGTAAATACCCCTGAATTGGCAAAGGAGTTCCTGCAACTCCCGGTGCGATTATACAGGAATGAGCCACATTGGATAAGACCGCTTGATAAAGACGTAGAAAATGTTTTCGATAAAAGCATAAATAAAACATTTCAACATGGCGAGTGCACCCGGTGGGTATTGCAGGAAAATGGCAAAACCATCGGGCGGGTTGCTGCATTCATAAACAACAAGACTACGCATAAGGGAAACGAACAACCCACCGGTGGCATGGGATTTTTTGAATGCACTAATAACCAGCAGGCTGCCAACCTGTTATTTGATGCGTGCAAAAACTGGCTGGCTGAGCGTGGCATGGAAGCTATGGATGGCCCCATTAATTTCGGTAACCGCGACCGGTGGTGGGGATTGCTGGTGGAGGGGTTTGACAAAGAGCCCAATTATCAGTGCAATTACAATTTTGCGTATTACAAAAACCTGTTTGAAGCGTACGGCTTCCAGGTATATTTTTACCAGCTCACCTTCGGCCGGCCGGTACAAGGCCCGCTTGACCCGCGGCTGCTGGAAAAAGCCGAGCGTGTTTTTGACGATATGGATTATACGTTTGGCTATCCGAAGAAACTTGAGGAGCAAAAACTGGCAGCCGAAATCAGGCACGTGTATAACCGGGCATGGGCCAAACGCGGTGAAATACCCGAACTTACCGAAGGCCAGGCCCTGGCTATGGTAAAGCAAATGAAACCGGTTTTGGACAGGCGATTGATTTGGTTCGGGTACTACCGCAATGAACCGGTAGCATTCTTTATTTCATTGCCCGAGCTCAACCAGATTTTTAAATACCTTAACGGAAAGTTTAACCTGCCGGCAAAGCTTAAATTTTTGTGGCATCAGAAAACAGGCACCAACAAAAAAGCCTTCGGCATATTGTTTGGCATTGTGCCCGAGCACCAGGGAAAAGGCGTTGACGGAGCCATTATCGAATCGTTCAGGCGCATGGCACACTCCAAATCATTTCCTTACGAGCAGTATGAGATGAACTGGATTGGCGACTTTAACCCGAAAATGATCCGGGTGGCCGAGCAGGTTACACCCAACGTGGTAAAGCGGCATGCCACGTATCGTAAACTGTTCGATGAACGTAAACCTTTTAAGCGCTTTCCGATAATTAATTAAAAAAGTGGAGCAGGAAGAAACCAGGTCTGGATTTTTTGTGAAAAACCTGCTGCGCGGGCTGCTCTGGTTTGCAGTAATCATTACTGCGTTTATTCTTGCCGAAGAATACATTCAAACCACCTTTCATAAAGATATTGATGCGCTGCAAAGTAAACCGGTTATTCTGTACCTGGTGTTCTTTGCCTCCGAAGTACTGTTTGGCTTAGTTCCACCGGAATTTTTTATGCTGGTGTGGATATTGCATAAAATAACATTGAGTGAATTTGTTGTTAACCTCGTTATTCTTACCATTATTTCGTACCTGGCCGGTGTTATCGGCTACCTGATAGGCAGCAATTTTTCGAAGACTACATTCTATAAAAAACTGCATGTTCGTTACCTGATGCAATATGACGCCCAGTTAAAACGCTATGGGGCATTTTTAGTGATGGTGGCCGCGGTAACGCCCATACCCTATTCGGCAACCTGCATGCTGGCAGGCAGTATTAACCTGCCGTTTAAACAATTCTTATTGATTAGCATACTACGCATTGTGCGGTTTGCTGCTTACGGCTACATGGTATGGTCGTTTCCAAATTGGTTTTCGGCATAACTGCTGTTTTGCTTTAAAACTGCTTGATTATTTTAGATTACTGTGGTAACTAGTTAACCTGTTCAACTAAAACCCGGGCAATATGAAAAAGCTACTTGTTTTGTTTTGCAGTTTCCTGATGTTGATTTCGTCCTTGGCCCAAAGCCCGGTAAAGCCGAAAGATTTGCCGGCCGTCAAAAAAAATGCGATGGCCCGTATCGATAAGCAATACGATACCTATAAGCAAACTGCACTGAACATCTGGCAGTATTCAGAAGTAGGGTATAAAGAATACAAGAGTTCGGCCCAACTTCAGGAGTTGCTGACCAAAAACGGGTTTACCGTTGAAGCCGGTGTTGCCGGCATTCCTACGGCATTTGTGGCCAGTTACGGATCAGGTAAACCGGTTATCGGCATCCTTGCCGAGTTTGATGCATTGCCCGGCTTGTCGCAACAAGCCGTTCCTGAAAAGAAGCCCGATCCTTCACGCACGGCCGGACATGCCTGTGGGCATCATTTGTTTGGTGTGGCTTCGGTGGCCGCTGCCATTGAACTGAAAGAGACCATGATGCAAACCGGGTTGAAGGGAACCATTAAAGTATTTGGCACACCGGCCGAAGAAGGCGGTGCCGG
>JAGUUF010000317.1 GCA_020063545.1 Cytophagales bacterium | reverse complement strand
GGATACAACGCACCCCTGTTCCATTTTTGCATGGTATACTGCCGCACGTCTGTTTCATCAAACCGGTGGTAGGCCAGCTTCTTTCCGTCTGGCGACCAATAGAATGCTTTGGCAAAACTGAATTCTTCTTCATACACCCAATCGGTGCTGCCGTTAATAACGTGGTTAAACTTTCCGTCATCGGTAACCTGAACCTCCTTCATGGTTGAAAGGTTAACGTAAAACAGGTTGTTGTTACGAACAAAGGCCACGTTGGTTCCATCGGGTGAAAGCGTGGCATATGATTGCTTACCGTTTGGCGACAGTTTTTGAAGCGCCCTTGTCGCCAGGTCGTAGCTATAATACTCAGCTTTAAATGATCTCCGGTAAATACCTTCACGCTCCGTCATCAGCAGCAGTTTTTTTTCATCGCTGCCAAATTCATAATCCTGAATTGAAATTTTAGGGGCAAGTGCATCACCATCGCAAAGGGTTTCTTCAACCTGGCCTGTAGTAATATTAATCCGCACGATTTTATTTCCATCCTGAGAAGAGTAATACTTTCCGTCCTTCATCCAGTTAATGCCATACACCGAGCGGGTTGCGAACGTGTTCCGCATGGTAAAATCATCAATTGTGATCTGCTTTTGGGCATGCAGAACAGCGGTGGCTAACACAGAAAACAGGAATATGTACAGCAACTTTTTCATGGCTTTTATTATTTAAGAGCGCTAAATTTTACAATTAAAACTGAAATAACAATTGAAAAGGATGGGCGAGCCGGTTACCTGATTAATGGTGTTACAATGTGCTTTACCTGATTAATGTATGCGCCACCGAACAGGTTTACATGCACCAGCAACGGATACAGGTTGTAGATGTTAAGCCTGGCTTCAAATCGCGGCTGAAGCGGGAACACATGTTGGTAGGAACAATAAAATGTTTCGTCAAACCCTCCGAAAAGACGGGTAAAGGCCAGTTCCGCTTCGCGATGGCCAAAGTAAACGGCCGGATCAATCAGGCAGGGTTCACCTTGTTCATCCGTTATCAGGTTGCCCGGCCACAAATCGCCATGCAGCAGTGCGGGCTGTTCAGCCGGAAGCAATTCCGGCAATTTTTTGTACAGCAACTGAACCTGGCTACGCAGGTTAGTGTCAATCAAACCATGCTCACCCGCCAGGGCAAGTTGTGGCTCCAGCCGCTGTTCAATAAAAAAATCAATCCAGGATTTATACGGTGTGTTGCGCTGTTTCAATGATCCGATATAATTATCATGATCCAACCCGAAGGCATCGGCCGTGTTCCGGTGCAGTGCTGCAAGGCGCCCACCCAAAAGTTCCCAGAAGTTACCCGAGCGGTGTACGCTTTTTATAAATTCAAGAACAATAGCCTGTACGGCTTCCGTCTCAGTTACGCCAATAACTTTTGGTATACGCAACGTGCAGTGTGGGGCAAGAAGCCGAAGCCCTTTAGCTTCGGCCTGGAACATGGCCGGGTAACGGGTGGCATCATTCCATTTTAGAAAGTACGTTCCGGTTGCGGTTATCAGTTCGCCACTGTTACTGATGCAGCCTCCGGAAGTCGGATTGAATTTTAAAATCCGTGCTTGAAGGGCAGCCTCCAGTTGGGTTACGAGGGAATTGGGGATTTGGGGCATTGCAGAAAGGAATACGGGCGTTGCGTTTCCGCAACTTCAATACTCAATCGGCACGTCCACCACTGTCTGGTCCCACAACAAAATCATTTCCACCTCTTCGCCCATCTTTTCAAACCGGATGGTAAACTGCTCGAACACACGCTCCTGCTTTACGGCCGGAACCGGAACGGAAAGGACATCCAATGCCGGGTCGCGGTTGGCTTCCATCTTGCTGTTAACACCCCATTGGCCGTGTTCCGAATTAAAAATAACTGTCCAGGTTACCGAGTCGGGTATGGTCCAAAGACTGTATTTGCCGGGGGGCAATTTCTTTCCCTCAATTGTTAATGGTTTGTTGGTTTCAAACAGCGTTGCCTCATTGGCCCCGGTTCGCCACACCTTGCCGTATGGCACCAACGCCCCAAAAATTTCCCTGCCCTTTTTGTATGGCCGGTTGTAGAGCACCCGCAGCTTTAAACCGCTTTCTTCATATACTACTTCCTCCTCAGGGCTGAACGACTTGGTATGCTTATACCGGATGTATTGAACCGTTAATACCAGCGATATAATGAGTACCGCACCAACGGCCGAAAAGATCAGAAATTTCTTCATGGATGGCTTGTCTTGAAAGGATGAACGAATTACTAAAGCTTAAAAACAATTTGCAATTCTGCTATAAAAATTGTCCGGTAAGAGTGTATTTTTACACTTCCTAACCATCACTTTACTTATGGATGCATCCTGGACTCCCTTTTACGTAGTAATTGCCCTTTTTGTTCTGGCTATTATTTCGCCTTGGATATTTCCCAACAAAATGGTGAGCAAGGATAAGCACGATAATAAGTTCTAAGTCCTGCGCCTGCCATGAACATTGCCGTTTTCTGCGGCTCAGCCACGGGTAAGAATTCCATTTATGCTGATGCCGCGAGGGAACTGGGCGTACTGCTGGCACAACGCGAACACACGTTGGTTTATGGTGGCGGCAACATCGGGCTTATGGGTATTCTGGCCGATGCGGTACTGAGTCGTGGCGGCAATGTAATTGGTGTAATTCCAGGATTTCTTTTTGAGAAAGAGGTAGGGCACACAGGCGTTACCCAACTTGAGGTTGTAAGCAGCATGCATGAACGCAAAAAACGTATGGCCGACCTTGCCGATGCGTTTATTATGATGCCGGGTGGTTGGGGCACATTAGATGAAACAGCCGAAATTCTAACCTGGCGCCAACTGGCGCTTATCAGTCAACCGGTGGGCATTCTCAATATCAATTCTTTTTTTGATCCGCTCATTGAACAAATGAACCGCATGACTGCGGAGGGCTTTTTAAAACCCGTACACCTTAATTCCGTTATCATGGATGATTCGCCTGCCAGGCTGCTGGATCGGCTCAGCGGGTTGTGAGTTGCAATAGTAAATTGGTTACCTTGTCGTACAGGCGACATGAAAAAATCTTTGCTTATCACTTTGCTTTATGGGGCGGTGCTTATGGCACGCGCACAAAATCTCGGCTTTAACATTGTTGATGGCAAGCAGCGCGTGGATATTCCCATTGAGGTGGTAAACAACCTGATTATTGTACCCGTAATTCTTAACGAAACCCTGCCGTTAAAATTTATTGTGGATACCGGTGTTCGAACGGCCATCCTTACACAAAAGTCATTTTCGGATATTCTTCAACTTGAATACAGCCGAAAGTATTCCATATCCGGAGCCGGTGGTGAAAAAATTATTGATGCTTACGTTACCAACAATGTTTCGCTGCGGCTGCCGGGCGTTGAGGGCCGCGGGCATGCCATGCTGGTTCTGGAAGAAGATTACCTGGAACTTCGGAATTACCTGGGCACCGATGTTCATGGAATTTTAGGCTATGAACTGTTCAGCCGCTTCATTGTAAAATTTGATTACCAGAAAAAAATCATGACGCTGATGACGCCCCTGAAGTTCAAACCCGGCCGCAAGTTTACCGCTATCCCCATCCGCATCCAGGATACCAAGCCTTACCTGCTGGCGCCCATCAGTATTGACAGCGGTCATTCCCTTAACGCAAAACTACTGGTGGATACCGGGGCCAGCCATGGCTTAATGCTGGAGCCCGAATCGGATGAACGAATACGGCTTCCCGAAAAAACTGTAAGTGGTACCATTGGCCGGGGCCTTGGCGGGCCGATAGCAGGAAAGATCGGACGCATTGAATCCATTGAACTGGGCGGGCGCACGCTTCGAAAAGTATTGGTAAATTTTCCTGACAGCGACAGCTATTTTGCCGATTCGCTCTACATCGAACGCGTTGACCGCAATGGAACTCTGGGCGGTGAAATCCTCAGCCGGTTTATTGTTGTTATCAACTTTCCGCAGGAAAAAATTTACCTCAAGCCGAACAGCGAATTCAATAAAGACTTCTACTTTAACCTTAGCGGGGTAAGCGTAAGGGCCAAAGGCTCATCATTAAGCGCTTTCGAGGTAAGTGAAGTTCGGCCAGCCTCGGCTGGCGAGCGTGCCGGTGTGATGCCTGGCGATAACCTGGTAGCCATTAACAATATTCCCGCGCGCGAACTGAAACTCAACCAGATTAACGCGATGTTTAACTCCAAACCCGGGCGCAAACTAAGGCTGGAGATTAGCCGGGGAGGTGAGAGAAAAATTATTGAACTGATCCTGGAAAGCCAGATTTAGCCAAAGAGTTTCAGCAATTCCCGTTTCCGCTTGTTATAGGCTTCGGCCAGGTATTGTCGTGTCCTTCTGAATTTGAGTGAATTTCGCAGCGTACTATAAAGCGCTTCACCGGTCAGGTTTCTCTTCAGCACATAATCTGCTATTTCGTTGGAGGGCAGCGCTTCTTCGAAATTTGAATTTTTCAATACCGTAATCGGAACATCTTTGGTTTTGCGGTTTGCCGAAAGGGTGGCAACGGTTTCGCTTAGTTCCTGCCTGCCGATGTTGTCGTCTATCAAAATAAAATTTGGCCTGAATTGCAGCAGGCGCTGCCAGATGCTTTTCAGGTCGAAGGCAATTTCGGCAATAATCTTGTGTCCGGGCACGCGCTGCAGTACATCGCGCATTTTGCTTAACTCAATCGGGTTGTTGCCAACCAGCAGAATATTAACAGCCCTGTCGGGCTTGGGTGATGTTTTGATTTTTGTTTCCATAAGCCAACTGTAGTGTAAACATATGATGAACGAAAAAGGTTACCATCAACGCGTGTCTTTTTTATTACCTTTTACAGAAAAACATAACCAACTCAAGTAATTCTTTAAACGATTTGAAACAGGTTGCGATTATTGGCGGTGGTTTGGGCGGATTGATTGCGGCCATACGGCTGGCGCAGCATGGTGTGCCGGTAATGCTGTTTGAAAAGAAAAACTATCCATTCCACCGGGTTTGCGGTGAGTATGTTTCAAACGAAACGCTGCCGTTTCTCAGGCAAAGTGGTCTGTTCCCGGATAAACTGGATGTGCCGTTCATTTCGCGGTTTCAAATCAGCGCGGTAAACGGCAGAAGTTCCATCCTCCCGCTTGACCTGGGTGGTTTTGGTATAAGCCGCTTCACATTCGATCATTTTCTTGCTCAAAAAGCGCGCGAGGCGGGCGTGCGGGTGTTGGAAAATTGCGAGGTTCAGCATGTTTCTCGCGAAAAGAACCGCTTCCTGATCGAAACTTCAGCAGAGAAGCACACTGCCGATGTAGTAATCGGTTCGTTTGGCAAACGATCCCGGCTTGATGTACAGTTTAATCGAAAGTTTACCCATAAACGCTCTCCTTATGTTGGCGTTAAATACCACATCAAAACCGATCACCCGAACGACCTGATCGCTCTGCACAATTTCAACGGAGGCTACCTGGGTATCAGCAATATTGAAGCCGGCCAAACCAATCTTTGTTACCTGGTTCACCGCAGCCGGCTTAAAGAGTTTGGCAGCATACCGGCACTGGAAAAGGGGGTTCTTTTCAGGAATCCGTTAATCCGAACTATCTATTCGAACGCCACATTTCTTTTCGGGAAGCCCGAAGTAATCAATGAAGTTTCGTTTGCTTCGAAAGAGCCGGTATGTAACCATATGCTTATGGTTGGCGATTCGGCCGGCATGATTACCCCTCTCTGTGGCAACGGCATGGCCATAGCCATTCATTCGGCTAAGCTGGCCTCTGATCTCATCCTCAAACAACTCAGCGAAAACCGTTCAGGGGAGTGGCTGGAGAAAACGTACACTGAAGCGTGGCATGCAACCTTTGCCAGCCGCCTGCGGTTTGGCCGGTTGGTGCAGCATTACCTGTTTGGAAGTTCGTTCTCATCCAACCTGGCCGTACACCTGGCTGTTTATGTCAGGCAAATTGCCATGCAGATGATCCGGCAGTCGCACGGAAAACCTTTTTAAAAAGCATCGAGTACATGCGTTGAATCCAGAAACAGGTAAACAAAAAAAATATTGAGGCAGGTTGCCGAAATAAAATTCATGCGCATGGTGT
>JAGUUF010000194.1 GCA_020063545.1 Cytophagales bacterium | reverse complement strand
GGTAGGCTGGGATGGCTTTCTGTGGCCATATGCCTTTTCCATACACGACTTCGAGCCGATAACCGGGCGCATCCACATGCCTCCGCCCATCCACCAAACCTTCCAGGCGCACAACTTTGTTATCTGCTCGTTTGTGCCGCGGCTGTTCGATTACCACCCGCTGGCCATACCCGCACCCTATAATCACAGCAACATCGACAGCGATGAGGTGTTATACTATGCTGAAGGAAACTTTATGAGCCGCAGGGGTATTGAACGCGGATCGTTTACCCTTCACCCGGGCGGGCTGCCGCATGGCCCGCACCCCGGCACGGTAGAGAAAAGCATTGGTGCAAAAGAAACGCACGAACTTGCCGTAATGATTGATACGTTCAAACCTTTGTACCTCACTACCGATGCGCTGGAATTTCTCGATAAGAATTACCCGATGAGCTGGACGGATGTGAATCCGAATGAGGGATTCAATGAGGTGAATACGCCTTGATTAACAAAATGAATCAACCAAAATGAAGAACCAGTTACTGAACTGGCGTTCCATACTTTTTATCGGGGTTTTGGTTGCCGCCATATTGGTAGCCTGGCTAAATCAAAAACGGTATGTGCTGTTGTGTGGAAGAAAAATTAAAATCTGCTCGGATTGCAAAAGGATTTCAGACCATGGATTCTCAGGACCGGGGTTTACAGTTTGGTGGCAGCACCTTAAAAGTCCCTCATTAACCTATCTTGTTGAAGAAAAACATTCCATGCTGCTAAAAAAGGCTAACACCCTGGATACATTGAAAGGCAAAATCTTTGATGATTCGGTTACCATTGTCAAATACCGCTTAAAAGAAAATGAAAAACAAAAAATACACGTGCTGGTTTTTGGGCTAGTAAACGAACACCACCTTTTACTGAGCCTGGCATTTGATCAGGATGCTAATCACACTCCTACAATCCCCGATTTCACCCGGCAGTTTTTAACAATTGAACAATAGCGTGTAGCACCTAACCGCTTTTCGTTGCACAACTTGCTATTTCACTCCTTCGGAGTTCATTAACTCGCCTGTTTGCAACGTTTTAATCATGCCAGCCCTTCGGGCTTGAACAGGAAGAATCTTCTCAGCCCGGGCATCAAATTCATCCCGAAGGGATGACATGATTATGGAATAAAAGCGAAATCAAACCCCGAAGGGGTGACATACTCACAACCGCTGTAATACCTGACCGCGGTGCGCGTCCAGTTTCAGCAGGATAAACAACAACACGGTAAAACCCCACAGCGCAGAGCCTCCATAGCTGAAAAACGGAAGCGGAATGCCGATTACCGGAAACAAGCCGATGGTCATGCCGATATTAATGGCAAAATGGAAAAAGAAAATACTGGCCACACTGTAGCCGTACACACGCGCAAACCGGTTTTTCTGCCGCTCGGCCAGGTAAACAATTCGCAGGAGCAGCGTAACAAACAACCCTACCACTACCAGGCTGCCCAGCCAGCCGTGTTCTTCACCAATCGTGCAGAAAATAAAATCCGTGCTCTGCTCGGGCACAAAATCAAACTTGGTTTGTGTGCCCTCTAAAAAACCCTTGCCGGAAAATCCCCCGCTGCCGATAGCAATCTTGGATTGCGTTACGTTCCACCCGTAGCCGAGCGGATCCGCATCGGGATTAATCAGTGCCCGGATGCGGTTTTGCTGGTGGGGCTTCATCACATTGTTTATCACGTAATCCACGCTTTGAATTACCCCTGCTACGGCCAACGCCCCGATGGTGAGCAAGGCTATCCGCTTAAATTTTTTCTTGCCGGCAAGTATGGTGATTACCAGGATAATCCCGATTCCACCATACAGGTAAAGTTCATTCTGCACTAATAGCGTAAGAATAAATATGACAGCCGAGGCTATGCCTACAATCATCAGGAAAGGCGACATCCCCTCGCGGAAGAAAACGAGAACAAAAGCAGTAAATACCAGGGCGGTACCGGTATCTTTCTGGGCCAGGATGATCAGCATCGGGAAGCCGATCAAGGCAAACAGGATGATTTGGTTACGCAGGTTGTCCATCCGAAACCCGATGGAGCCGATAACCTTTGCAACAACCAGCGCAGTAGCAAACTTGGCAAACTCCGATGGCTGTCCGCCAAACGAACCGAATCCCAGCCACGCCTTATTGCCGCCAACTTCCCTGCCCACCACAAGTACCAGCACCATCAGGAAAAGCACAACTCCGTAAATCAGCCAGGCAGCGGTTTCATAAAACCGCATATCCACAACCAGGATAGCCAGGATAATAATGAACGATACGGCAATAAAAATCAGTTGCCTGCCGCTGTTTAGCGACAAATCGAAAATGCTTGGATGTACCGTTTCGTCATAAACAGCTGCATAGATATTGAGCCAGCCCAGCACCACCATCACCAGGTAAATCAGCACGGTGAGCCAATCCATTTTGCCCGAAATATCCTCCTGCCTGCGCATGTTATTCCGTTGAGGGTGTCGTTAATACAACTTTATCCAGAAACTCTCCCTTTAAAACATAATCCTGCAGGGCCAGCCGCTTTACTTCCCCGGTCAGGTAGCGTTCAATCATCAGGCTGGCAATGGAGGCTGCTGCACGGCCGCCCCACCCGGCATTTTCAACATAAACGGCAATAGCGATTTTCGGATCCTCCTTCGGGGCAAAGGCCATGAACACGGAGTGATCGTACCCATGCGGATTTTGTGCCGTACCGGTTTTACCGCAAAGTTCAATTCCCGGAATAACCGCACGTTGGGCTGTTCCATAAATGGCATCGCTCATCGCATCCTGAACAAACGTAAAATACTTTGCATCAATGCCGGTTTCATGTTTAACCACAGCCGGCAGTTGATTACTGCCCCGTATTTCCTTTACCAGGTGCGGGGTAAAGTAATACCCCTTGTTAGCCATAATGGCCGCCAGGTTCGCCATCTGTACGGGAGTGATCAGCATCTCGCCCTGGCCGATGGCCAGCGAATAAATCGTTGAAAACTTCCACCGGCCTTCGCCATAAATGCGGTTGTACAATGCACTGCCGGGCATCTGCCCGCCTTTTTCGCTGGGCAAATCAACGCCAAGGGGTTTACCTAAACCAAAGCGGGAAACATAGTCGTGCCAGTTCTCAAGCCCGATGCGTGAATCAATAAATGTGTTTGGCGATTTGTTCTGGTTAATGATGCGCCTGAATGCCTGGTGAAAATACGGGTTGCACGAATACTGCACGGCCATATGCAGGTCGCACGGGTTAGGATGGTTGTGGCAATTCACCACGGTACGGTCGCACGGAAAGCGGGTGTCATAATGCAACACGCCCTCCTGCAGGCCAATTAATGTTTGAACAATTTTAAATATGGAACCGGGCGGATACATAGCCATTAGCGGCCGGGTAAACAATGGCTTGGTGGTATCGCTGCTTACCAGCATAAAATTCGAACTGAACTTACGACCGGTAAGCAGGGTGGGATCGTAAGAAGGACCCGAGATCATAGACAGAATCTCACCGGTGGAGGGCTCTATGGCCACCAGGCTGCCTACCTTGCCCTTCAGAAGGCGCTCGCCATATTCCTGCAGATCGAGATCGATGGTGGTAACGAGGTCGTGGCCGGGAACCGAAAGCGTATCGAACTCGCCATTTTTAAATGAACCTTTTTCGATGCCGCTCACGTTTCGCAGTTTATACCGCACGCCCCGCTTGCCCCGCAGCACATGTTCATACTGCGCTTCGATTCCACTCTGGCCGATGTAATCGCCCTGGCGGTATAGTTTGGTTGAATCTTTCTCCAGTTGCGTTTTACTGATTTCGCTTACATAGCCGAGCGCATTGGCAAGCGAACCGGTGGTATAGTCGCGTGTAGTACGGGGTTGGATATAAAAGCCGGGAAACTCATCAATGTGTTCCTGGATTTTTGCAAAATCGTAATTGGACAACTGGCGGATAAACAAGGTGGGCTTTACGGGTGAATATTCCTTGCGGGCCCGCAGTTCTTTAAATTTTATCCGTAACTCTTCGCGCGACAAATCAAACACTGAACAAAACGCAGCAGAATCAAAACTGCCGATTTCCTTTTTTACGATGAGTAAATCATACTCCGGTGAGTTGTACACAAGCAGTTTTCCGTTTCGGTCGTAAATAAGGCCGCGAAACGGATATTCCACTTCCTTCAGAATTGAGTTGCTGTCGGCCAGTTGGGCGTAGCGGTCATCCAGTATCTGGATAAAGAACAGTTTAACCAGGAAGATGACCCCGGTTAACACCATCAGGGCGCGTATAATTTCTTTTCTCCCTTCGTTCATCGCTTGCTACCGGTAAAGAAAACATCAACCATTACCAACACGAGCAGGGTGTATAATGCACTGGCTCCTATTTTGCCAACCGTAATCCAAAAATACTCAAACCCGCCTGCTTCCGTAAAAAACAATACGCTAAGGTGGAGCACAACAAGCGGGGTTGCATACACCAGGTACCACTGTAACCCAAACTGGCCAATGCCCGGCATGGCCCCGGAATCGTAACCGCCCTGGGGGGTAAGCAACGAAAGCCAGTACGGGCGCAGGTACATAATCAGCACACAGGCCATAGTATGCAGGCCGAGGCTGTCATAAAATACATCCACCAGCAAACCCATGCCAAACCCAACCCCGATAAGTGCCATGTGGTTTGTTTCCACCGGTAGGCGCAGCAGGTAGCCGATATACAAAAAGCAAAACGCGGTATGAAAGAAAACGGCATTCTTAAGCACAACAACCTGAACCAGCAGGTACACCACAAACAGGGCAATCTGAAAAACACCAAACCGGTTCATTGAAAATCGGGGACACGTACTTCAAGGGAATCTAATTCGGGCAGCAGCCGGTTGCGGATAACGGTAACCCACGACAGGCTGCGGAAGTCCTGCGCCAGTTTTACCGTTAACAGGTAAAACGGGGCTTCTTTGCTCAGCTTCACATCGGCAATGGTTCCGATAAATATGCCTTCGGGAAAAACGCCACTGTAGCCGGAGGTAATCACCGTATCGCCAACCAACGGTTTTACATGCCGCGGAATATACTTGAGTTGAATGTAATCCGGATCGGAACCATCCCATTGCACGGTTCCGAAATGGCCGGTTCGTTTAAGCACACCTGAAATCATCACGTCAACATTCAACAGCGAAGTAACCACGCTATAGTTCCTGCTGGTTACCTTCACCTTTCCTACCACCCCGGCCTGGCTTATTACCGCCATGCCCGGTTCAACGCCATTTATACTTCCCTTGTTGATGGTAAGAAAGTTGGTAAACCGGCTCACGGAGTTGTTAACCACTTTGGCGGTTACAAAATCAAACTGCTTTATAATTGCTGAGTCAGCAGTTGCACCGCTTAGGTTTTCAAGTTGCCGGTTACGTTTCTCAAGTTCATACCGGAGGCGGGCATTTTCTTCGGCAAGTGCACGGTTTACCTGGCGCAGGCTGAAATAGTCAGCCGTGTTTTGAGAAAAACCGGTAATGGCTGCCGCTACACTGTTGGCGGAGTTGAAAAAACGGGCTCCCTGGAATTGGTTGTTCTCCAGGAACATCCAAACGGCCACCAATTCCAGTACAAGAAAAGTAAAGAAGGCGCGGTATTGATAGATGAATAAAAATATCCGCTCCATGGAATCACGTCATGAGCACCAACCGGTAGTGATGAAGATTTTTAAGTGCAGCGCCCGTTCCGCGCACTACGGCACGCAGCGGATCGTCAGCAACGTGAATGGGAAGTTTGGTTTTCAGCGCCAGCCGTTTGTCAAGCCCGCGAAGGAGCGCACCGCCACCGGTTAAATAAATTCCCCGTTCGTAAATATCGGCTGATAATTCGGGGGGCGAGGTTTCCAGTGCCTTCAGCACGGCTTCTTCCAGTTTTGATACCGACTTATCGAGGGCAAAGGCCACTTCGGAATACGATATGCGTATCGTTTTCGGAATGCCCGTCATCAAATCGCGGCCACGGATTTCGTAGTCATCCGGACCGTCATCGAGTTCGGTCAGCGCAGAGCCCACTTCGATTTTTACTTTTTCGGCTGACCGTTCCCCTATCAGCAGGTTGTGCTGCCTGCGCATGTAGTCCAGGATGTCGCGGTTAAATGTATCGCCCGCAACGCGTATGGATTGGTCGGAAACAATTCCCGACAAGGCAATTACCGCCACTTCGGTTGTTCCTCCGCCAATATCCACAATCATGTTGCCAACGGGCTGTTCAATATCTATCCCGATCCCGATAGCGGCTGCTATCGGTTCGTGGATCATGTACACTTCTTTTGCACCGGCATGTTCTGCGCTGTCGCGAACAGCCCGTTTTTCCACTTCGGTAATGCCCGAGGGTATGCAGATAACCATGCGGTACGATGGCGGAAACAGCCTGCGGCCGGTGTCGATCATTTTAATCAGGCCGCGGATCATCATTTCGGCTGCCTGGAAATCGGCAATTACACCTTCCTTCAGCGGCCGGATGGTTTTGATGTGCTCGTGGGTTTTTTCATGCATCTGCATGGCTTCGCGCCCGATAGCCAATACTTTGTTATGATGCTTGTCGATGGCAATGATGCTGGGCTCATCCACCACAATTTTGTCTTTATATATAATGAGCGTGTTAGCCGTGCCAAGGTCTATAGCCACATCGGAAGTGAAGAAATCGAAAAGCGCCATGTTTCCCTTTAAAAGTATTTCCTAAAAATTGCCCGAAAGTAATGAAATAATCTACTGTTTTTCATGCCTGATTATCTTAAAAACTTACACTTCCTGTCCGTACCATATTATCCGTACTTCTTTTGAAACAAGCAGCCTTTTATCAGCTGTTAACACGGGCATGTTCAGATATTGAGCTGTGCCAAGTATGATGGCATCGGGTATCTTAATACTGTATTTTTTCCGTAGCCTCACGGTAAAGTCAGTGATGAAGTCATTGCTATGGATGATATGGCAATACCCCAAAAGTTCTTCTATTGCCAACGCCTGAGATTTGGTTAAGGATTGAAAACTCTTGATTTCGATTTCAGAAATAAATGAAAGGAAGATTTTCTTCCCTTCCAGCATGGCTTCCAATGTACGGTCACCATTCAGGTGATAGATAATAATGTTAGCGTCAACCACCAGGCTATCACCATTCATCTCTTAACCTTCTTTGAATGGCCACAGCATCTTCTTTTGATTTCACCAAACCCGTGAACTTTGATGCCGGAAATCCCTTGTCGGTTTTCAGGCGACTTAGTTTTTTCCTTATCGATTTAAGGCTCTCCCCTCGTTTAATCCGGATTACCATAAGCATAGTTTAGCCTAAAGTTACTGAAAATCAAGGGATCTCAATGCTTAAAATGCCGTGTGCCGGTAAACACCATGGCCATGCTGTGCGCATCGCAGTACGCAATGGAGTCCTGGTCGCGCACCGAACCACCCGGTTGGATCACCGCAGTAATGCCCGCCTGGTGGGCCAGTTCAACACAGTCGGCAAACGGAAAGAAGGCATCCGAAGCCATTACCGCTCCCTGCAGGGTAAAGCCAAACGACCTGGCTTTTTCAACAGCCTGTTTCAGTGCATCAACCCGCGAGGTTTGTCCTACGCCACTGGCCAGCAACTGGCCGTTAACAGCCAGCACAATGGTGTTTGATTTTGTGTGCTTGGCAATTTTCGCAGCAAACAACATGGCTTTTATTTCTTCGGCAGTGGGAGCGCGCTTTGTAACGGTTTTCAAATCAGCAACCGAGTCGGTTTTTAAATCCATGTCCTGCTCAATTACTCCGTTAAGCAAACTTTTGAATTGTTTCGCTTCGCCCAGCGGTTTTTTCTGAACCAGTATCATCCGGTTCTTTTTGGTTTTTAGCAACTCAAGCGCTGTGGCATCATAGCCGGGCGCCACCAGAATTTCGAAGAAGAGTTTATTGATTTCCTCAGCCGCATCCTGATCTACTTTTCGATTGGTTGCCAGCACGCCACCGAAAGCCGAAGTGGTATCGGCCTGGTACGCCTTAAGGTAGGCCTCTTTAACAGTCGGGCCGGTGGCCACACCGCAGGCGTTGGTATGTTTAATAATGACAAAAGCAGGTTCTTCGGTAAATTCCTGAACAAGGTTCAGGGCAGCGTCTACATCTACCAGGTTGTTATAGGACAGTTCCTTGCCAT